>CABMCA010000080.1 GCA_902384525.1 uncultured archaeon | reverse complement strand
TCCCGTTATAGCACCCGGGCTTTTAAACCCGATTCAGTTGATAAAGAAACACTCATCAAGATTCTGGAAGCTGCAACCCGCTCACCCTCATGGGCCAATACACAGCCATGGGAAATATTCGTCGCTGTCGGGGATGTTTTGAATAGGCTGCGCCATGCCTATTTAGAAAATTTTTATAAAGGTGTATCCGGTGGATCGGATTTGCCAAGACCGCAACAATGGCCTCCAGCCCAGCAAAAACGCATGGAAGAACTGGGAGCTGAACGTTTTAAAATTGCAGGTATAGAACGAGATGATAAAGTTGCAAGGCAGGCAATCTTTGAGGCGAACTATAGGTTTTTCGGGGCACCAGCAGTCATATATCTGTGCATGGATCACACCCTTACACCATGGTCAATATTTGATATCGGAATGCTGGCCCAGAGCATTATGCTGGCAGCGCAGCAGTATGGCTTGGGCTCGATTCCTGCTTATGTTCTGGTATCTTACCCTGATCTGATCCGCGCAGAACTGAATATTCCGGATGACCTGTCAATCATAATTGGAATTGCACTTGGTTACAGCGATGAACAGCATCCACAGAATAAGTTCAGGAGTCCTAGGCGACCTGTACAGGAAGTTGTTAGATTCGAGGGCTTCTAATCCTGCATTTTTGAAATGTCAACAGAAAGATGAAGATAAAGCAAAAGGAAGGGAAACGGGCAAAAAACTTGCAGAGGCTGTAAAGAAAAAACTAAAATAATCACTTCGATTGCCATTTTCAAAGTTCAATCCGGGTCAGGGACTGGTATTAAGTTATTTTAATAAGGCTCTCCCTGACCGTATAAATGCACAACCGCGCTTATCCTGATACCGCCGTATCCTGTTTTGGGTTCTTAAAGGGATAATGCTTGCTTTTAGCAGTTTTCTGGAATGCTAAATTGATTTGAACCTTAAATATATAGGTTGTGACTGATTTACTCACTACCTGGAGAAGGTTATCTTACATTAAGATATTTATTGGATTGTCTGAAAAAGACACCTAATAAGGAGGTACAAAAATATGACAGGTTGTTGCACACCAAAAAAGACAACTGCGCCGAATGACGCATGTCCGTGCGGATCAGGAAAGAAATTCAAGGATTGCTGCGGAAAGAAATAAAGAAAGAGTAAATAAAGGAACAAGGTGATAATTAATGGCAAAGATGTGTACGATGGAAGGCTGTAAGACTTCCGAAGGAATGTGCAATCATGAAAAAATGATGGCTGTAATAGTAATGGTCGGCATCGTGGCGATTGCTGCAAAATTACTGAATGTGTTATAAATAGGGCAGATATTCTGCCCTTTTTTAAAAACAATCCGGAGGAAAATAAATGAAATGTTGCTGCTGTGAAACAGAGGATAGCACAGAATGCCAGAATGAAAGACGGTCCGGGAAAAGCCATTTTTATACGCTGATTTTATTATTGAAAATCATTATAACCATGATACTTATATAATTGGCAATGAATAATATTATATATCTTGTATGCATTTTATTAATATAACTCTGCTAAGCATACAGTTTTGGAAAATAAGTGTGTGAAAAGGTGTGTAAATGTATAAGCTGGAGTGACATTGACAGGTTTGCCAATAAAAATATTTAAAAATTTAAGAATAACTATAATATTGATAGTAATTCTTTTTGCATCAATTGAGGCAGTCGAATCAGCGGTACAGGCCAATGGTGGATATATAACCCGGAACGATTTTGCCGTGAATTCATATACAGAACACTGGCTGGGATTTTATGGTATGATAACAAATAATTCTATAACCGTAAATAAGGGCGATTACCTGATTATAACGACTTCACCTTCACCTCCTGACCTTTCAGGATTAAAAGCGGGTAATATTATCCATTGATGAAATAACAGGTATGGGCGATGACTCAGGTTCAAATACATTCACAAATTCTTCTACCTACCGGATACCTTCTTCAGGAGCTATGCTTGCTGATGTACCATCAATTTACATGTTAGATAGCATGGGGCATTATTCTAGGGAAGCATTACTCACAGATATTAATGGAGATCCGATATTTGCCGTTCCCATAGAACCCGGTTCCGGTGAAAATAATGAAACTTATTCTTTTCAGTTTATGTTGCCTGATTATGGCAAACTATATTATTTATTTTATCTACAATCAGACTATAACAACATTTTTATTGATTAAAGAGTAATCTATAAGCCTATAAATTCTATTGAGTACCCTATGTCTATGTACCACCTTGAGTGCATTGAATGTCACAAGAAATATTCCGGATCTGAAGTTATCTATACCTGTACCTGCGGTGGTCTGCTCGATATTATTTATGATTATTCGCAAATCAATATCACTAAAAACGATTTGAAAGGCCCGCTTTCTGTCTGGAAATATCGCGCCTTGCTGCCGATAAGCATAGACCCTGTATCCCTTAAAGAAGGCGGAACGCCGCTATACCGCGTTGACAGGATAGCAAAAAGTATCGGACTCAGGGATGTTTATGTCAAACATGAAGGCATTAACCCTACAGGCTCATTCAAGGACAGGGGAATGACAGTTGGTGTTACCAAAGCCATTGAACTTGGTATGAAAACGGTTGCCTGTGCATCCACCGGGAATACGTCCGCATCTCTTGCTGTGTACGGGGCAAGGGCAGGGGTTCCAGCTGTGGTTCTTCTTCCATCAGGTAAAGTCGCCCTGGGAAAACTTGCCCAGGCACTCATGCATGGCGCAAAAGTGTTGAGCATCCGTGGAAATTTTGATGATGCGCTAAAACTTGTGCGGGACCTTTGCGACAGGGAAGGATTTTATCTTTTAAATTCTGTTAATCCGTATCGTCTTGAGGGGCAAAAAACAATTGCTTTTGAGATCGCAGACCAGCTTGGATGGAAAGCACCTGACAGGCTTGTGCTCCCGGTCGGAAATGCAGGCAATATCACAGCAATTTATAAAGGATTCAAGGAATTGAAAAATCTTGGTCTCATTGACAGCACACCGAAAATGACAGGAATACAGGCGCAAGGTGCAAGTCCTGTTGCTGCTGCAATAAAGAATAACTCTTCGGCAATAACGCCTGAGGGCCATCCTGAAACAATTGCAACAGCTATCAGGATTGGAAATCCGGTAAATTCAATAAAAGCCTTAAAGGCGATCCGGGAATCCGGAGGGACTGCCGAAACCGTGACTGATGAGGAAATAATAAGCGCCCAGCAGGAACTTGCGTATATGGAAGGAATTGGTGTAGAACCCGCAAGTGCTTCATCGATTGCCGGCCTTCGAAAACTTGTGAACCTTGGTGTTATTGATAAAGATGAGGTAGTTGCATGTGTTACGACAGGACATTTGCTCAAGGACTCAGAACACGTGCTTTCCGTATGCCCCAGACCCATGGAAATCGATGCAACCATTGAAGCTGTGAGAAAAGCTGTTTTTGCGAAATAATTTTTAGGGAACGAATAATTTAATATTTTGAAGAGTCATTGTTGTAATTAGCCTTTGCTGCTACACTTTGCGAACATTTGCTTAGGGGAATGAAAATATGAATAGAAAATTATTATTGATTTTATTTGCATTGATCGTGATTTTGATATATGCAATTTCTTATTATGGCATAAAACCATCAGTTAAAAGCGAAACTCTTCCCGGAATCGAACTTCCTCAAGGGTTCAGGATCGATCTTTTTGCAGAAAATATAGCCGGAAGTCCAGTATCGTATCCCGGCCCGAATCCGGGTCCGAGGATGATGCTATTGAAAGATGGAGTATTATTTGTCACAGTCCCAAACATGGGAAGAGTTGTCGCCTTTCCTGACAGGAACAATGACAAGAGATCCGATGAAACAATAACATTCATCGACAATCTCAACAATCCGCATGGTATTGATTACTATGAAGGCTGGTTCTATATAGCCGAGGAGAACAGGGTTATCAGGGTAAAAGATGGTGACAATAATTTTATCGCAGACAGGGATACAATAGAGGTTCTAATAGACAATTTGCCCACAGGTGGTCATTTCACAAGAACCCTGAAAATACATAATAACAGTTTATTCGTGAGTATCGGTTCTTCATGCAATGTCTGCATAGAGGAGAATGAAAGAAGGGCCGCGATCCTGAAATGTACTCTTGACGGGAAAGACTGCAAAGTTTTCGCAAAAGGTTTAAGAAATGCCGTGGGTATGGTTATTCATCCTGTAACCGGACAGATGTATGCTACTGAAAATGGCCGGGACAATCTTGGAGATGACCTGCCCCCTGATGAGATCAATCTTATCGAAGAAGGCAAAAATTATGGCTGGCCAATATGCTATGACAAGAATATCCATGATACTGATTTTGATAAGAATGTGTATATCAGGAATCCCTGTATGGAGCCGTATGAAACTCAAAGCCTGATTGACCTTCAGGCACATTCTGCGCCCCTGGGACTTGCTTTTTACTATGGCGATAATTTCCCGCAAGAATACAGGGGTAATCTCTTCGTAGCTTTTCACGGCTCATGGAACCGCAAAGTTCCAACAGGCTATAAAATCATCAGCATAGACCTGAAAGATTATTCAGTGAAAGATTTCGCTACTGGTTGGCTAAATAACAGTAATGTACAGGGAAAACCTGTGGATATTATCGTTGCAGATGACGGTTCGCTTTTTGTGAGCGATGATAACGCGGGAAAGATTTACAGGATAGTTTATGGTGGGTGAGCTTTTGAATTCAAACTGGGTTTTATGCTATCCAATACCATAAAAACATAAACTTCTCCTGAAATTAAATCTTGACTTCGCCAGTTAGCCTATAAAAGAGAAGTTACATTTCAGACACTTACTGTGGCATACCCTCCAAATGGCTTCAAATTTACCATACTGTCAAATATTTCAAATGAGGTAATCAGCCTTTTTGGAGATTTTATCAAAAAATATGAGGATAATAGTCTGAAATTACGCTAGTAGAAAGCCATCTGGCAAATTGTATAAAGGTATAAAAATTCGTATCACTTAGCCGTAGGTTGCGAAGCTAAGTTTATATGAAGCCTACAAACCTGAAGAGGCAAGTAGAATTTCCAAAAAACTGGAATTTCACTATACTCCCAAGCATGGTAGCTGGCTCAATTATGGCGGAGATAGAAATCTCAGTGCTCTCAGGCCAGTGCCTGGACAGGCGCATTCCAGATCAAACAACTGTAAAACGAGAAGTTGCTGCCTGGGAAAAGAAACGTAATATCCGGCGTGCCCTTGTAAACTGGCGTTTCACAACAAAAGATGCAAGAATCAAACATGTGAAATCATTAATTTGCCATGATTGATTTTTAACAGATAATCAGAGAAATGATCATAAATTTTCTCTCTTGAAAAGAACCGTTGTAAAAATACCTAAATGATAAAAAAACCTGTTAGTTGATAGTGAATTATCTATTTTCTCAATTATCCAAATAAATTTGCTTAATATTTTTTCATTATGTTTGAAAGGGATAGCTCTGTACGCCAGTGCGATAAAAATTTGGAAATGTCCGATTATCTTCGAACATTTAAAATCTTTATCAATATGTCTATTGAATCTGATTAATGCTCTTGATGATATAAACCAGAGTTCTCCATCAAATGGATTCAACATGAAATCTTTTTTGACCTTACTATAATCCCTCTGAATTATCTTTGATGAGAATATCTTTCTGGGATCGGTTGCTGATTGTATGATGACGTACTTCTTTGAAACGCGAAAAAGCTCGCTAATTGCTTTATCCAGATTGATCAAATACCTTAAAACATCTATGCAGATAACCATATCAAAAGAGTTATCCCGGAATGGCAAACAGGAGGCATCAGTCAGAATAAACGACGAATCATAATTGTTGTTGTATGCTTTTGCTCTCATTAATTTGGGTTTGGATATATCTACTCCAAAAGAATATTCTCTATCTTTGGAAAGAAAACGAATAAATAATCCTTCTGCACAGCCGACATCTAAAAGAGTAGATGCATTACACTGTTTAATCAGTGATTCTACTACCGTTCTACGCCTGTTTTGAAACCAGCGGTAAAAAATATTCCCGGATTCATACATTCCTTTCTGATGGTCTCCAGACTCTCCCTGCAGCTCATAAAAACTTTTTATCTCTTTGGTAGATATATTTTTTCTCATCATGTAGAATCCTCAGTTTTGGCAGAATAATTTATATCAGATTGGGTAAAATCCTTGTCCTGAAAAAATAATGGTAGAGATGTGGGTACTTTTCAAAAACATTCATGAGAATATTTTCAACTTTATTTTTCTTATACCAGCTTTGTACTTTGATTTCATCATCATATTTCTTCAATGTTGTTCCGTTTTCAATAAATTCTATTATTTTCTCAGAAGCTAAAAAAGCACTTTCCATTGCAAATTCTATTCCGCCTCCATCAAAAGGCCTAAGGAAGCCTGCAGCATCACCTATCGCAAGAAGTCCAAGGTCAGAAGAGTATTCTCCCACGCTCTTAATAGGTATAATGGCATTTCCCACTTTTGCAACTTTGCCAGTATCGTATTTGTTATTTATGTAATTGTTAATCACCCAGTTAAGACCCATTTTTAATTTATTCAGCGTTGAATATTTAGAGTGTATCACTATTCCTACATTCAAGTGATCTTTTTTTGGGAACTGCCATGCGTATCCAAGAGTTGCAACATTAGAACCATAGAAAAAATCCATTATATCAGGTGGATTATCGCATTCAATCTCATAAACTAAACTTTTCCAGTGGTTTTCTTTTGTTGCATGGAACCCTATATTAAAATTCCTCCGCAGTTTACTGGAAACGCCATCCGCAAAAACTGCACATTTAGTTTTGAATCTGGCATTCGCTGTGCATAACTCCAATTCCCCTTTTTTAACAATGTTTACGTTGGATATCGCAGTATTCACATACATCTCTGCCCCAGCCTCAACAGCTCTATCAGCCAGATATCGGTCAAAAACTTCTCTTCTTATAGAATATAAGTCGATTTTATCAGTATGGTTAAATTCCTTTTCATTCATGTAAGCGAAATATGTCTTTATTTTTTTATCGATTATATCTCCTGGCAAATTGAGTTTCTTTACAATATTTTCATTCAACCCGCCACCGCAGACTTTTTTTTCACCGCTAAAACTTTCCTTTTCGAAAATACCTACTTTTAGATCTGATTTTTCTCTTAAATCCCTTGCAAGGATTGACCCTGCTGGTCCCGCCCCGACTATCAAAACATCAAAATGCTCCATAATTGTACCTCCTCTTAGAACATTTTTACTTTTTTATACATATTTTTCACTTTTAGCAACACAATCTCTTCGTTGATATATACATGCATCAGGATAGTGGAAATGAATAAAACTGGAAATGAAATGCTGGCAAATTTTGATAAAGTGGAGATTTCCAGTCCATACGAGGAAGCTGTAATCATGCCTATTAAGAATTCAAAGGAGTACATTGTAAGTCCGATGAGAATCGGTGTAAATATCTTCTTCTTTCTTGCCAAGATTGCAGCACCAATAGCAAAGACTATACCTACTGTGTAATGACTGAAAATCCCGGTATAATATAAAACCTTACCTACATACCTGAGAGAGAACATCTTCTCAATAATGGTCTCCAGAATGCCGAGATTTTCAGCATATCCTATAACTAATGTATCATATTTCTCTCCTATATAGTTGTTTTTATACCAGGCAACATCCCATTCTATAACTTTATCTCTTACCCCAACCGCTAATCCTGATACTATACTGTATTCGGGAGTAATTAGCAAGAATTTCTTACTTGGCTGCGGTGATTCCATAAGAATAAATATGTTTCTTCCATCTGATAACTGACCCTGTATATCCTCTGAAAGCTGGTCTCTATTAACTTCATACCGTTTTAACAGGATCCCTGATGTAGGAAGATTCTGGTATACTTCATAGGCTACCATGGATACTACTAGATAGATAATAAGGGAGACGAGTACAATTTGCTTTGTAATGTTACCCCCTCCCATAGTATAATATGAAGACCGCTGATACGAGCAGAAAGATAATAACAATAGCTGCAATAAATATGGTCACATAAGCAGGTATGATTGATTCTGTATCCAGTATATGAATGGGGATTATTCTTGAGATTTTTTTAGCGCTTCCAGTAGAGTCTATATAGGATATATCCAGGTTGATACCCCTTGTGGTAAGTTTCGTGGTTTTATCAGCGTTTATGGCGAAAATGACTATTTTTGACTGATTTGGAGAAATGCTTCCGGCATATTTATATACATCATTCAGGATACCTTCGCCACCGTAGCTTACAATTTTAACATCTTTTATTCCTGACTTACCGCTATTTTTAAGTTCTATTATCATTTCACTATCAGCATTCGGTCTTATTACATCTGGTTTGAAATCTATTCGCTCTATTTGTAAAGGGGTCCCTTCTACAATATCCACATTAAAATCATAATCTTCTATAAAACTCCCATCACTTATGGAGTATTCTATAATGCTCTTGAGTTTGTAAGTCCCTTCTTCTGCACTGGCGTCCGTATCTATGTAGTATGTCAGCCCTTTGGTCTGGTCTACATTGAGTTCAGGTAAGTATATAAATATCTGAGGCGCTGCATATCTGAAAGGAGGATCTAAAAATAGTCTGAACTTTAAATCTTTGACTGGTTTTTTTGCATTGTTGGTCAAATTTAAGTTGATTTTAGCGCTTTTTCCGGGAGTAAGACTTCTCGGATCTATCGATATGTTGAAAATACCTACATTTTCCAATCTTTTCCCTGCATTATATATACCGAACTCAAGAGTATCCTTGAACATTCCGCTAGTAACTTCTGTTCCCAGTTCACTCCGATATTTATCAACATCCACCTCCCATATTATATTAAGTTTAGGCATATACACTCCTCTTTTCGCATTTTCATTTATGATTACAAGGAAGCTTACGGTCTTTGATTCGCTTGAGTTTATTATACCAAGATATTTTTTATTTGAATCACTTATCTGTATGTTCTCGTCACCTAACATCGTTACGTAGGCATCTTTTACCCCCAGTTTCCAGTTGTTGCGTATCGTAATATTTATTCTCTGCATCTCTCCTGTATAAAATTCTTTGACATCTACATTTTCAATGGAGAACTTATTTATGAAAACAGCCTTATCTGAAACAGTTTCATCAAAAGAAGCATGCCCTGTATACGCAAGAGCCAATACAAATGATATACTAATAATAACTTTCCATATCATTCTTGCCTCAACGCTCTCTTTAGGAACAACTTGGAACTCATAAATGATAAAACAAGGAGTAAGTATAATGCTGGTTGGTTTATATAGATTGTTATTATTAATGCAACAAGTAGAGTGAATCTTTGGTTCATCAATGTTCTTGAAATATCGCGGTGAATGTCCCTGGAAACATAAAAATATACGAAAAGGAACCATGAAATAAATAATAAAATTATACCTGTGGCAAACTCACGGCTGCCAGCGGCATAGAGACTGTATGAAAAAACCGCATAGATCGATACAACCGAGATGGTAGCTATGATATCGACAATCTTCAGGATTTTTTCTGTGCGTTGGACCCCGCTTTCCGTTACAAATGTCTTGATTGTTTTCTCATCAGTATTGTGATCTTTGATATGATGTCTGAGGTTATCTGTAACCACCGATAGCACAAACATTGCTGTAAAGGGCAGTAAAAGCGGATGATAAATACCAAATGTCAGTACAATTATTATAATAGACATTAGATAGCCCGTTGAAAGCTCAAGTGGCGCCAGAATTCCCCTTGTTTTAAATCTTGGTGGAGCTGAATAAATGTGAACTAACAAAAAAGCAATAAGCGTTGCTATAAACACCTGGAATCCCAGGAACAAAGCAAATAAAAGTCCAACCGTTATCTGAATCAAGTAAATCGAAAATGCTTTCTTTTCACTCCACAAATACATTATCTTATTTTTTCCAGCCACCCTATCGACTTCTTTATCGTACCAGTCGTTTATCATAAAACTGTAGAGCCAGATAAGTTCGATAATCGCCCAAACTAACAGCAGGTATCCCGCCGATATGTTAGATGCAAATGGAAACAGGAGGAAAATGAGGTATACGTTGGTACTGAAACTATGTTCCTGCCATTCATCGAATCGCAGGATATTATCAAAGTATTTGTAGCTCAGATATTTATTCTGCATTATGATCTCCCATGATCAGCGAGATGACTCATGATTCATTACTTTTTCAAGGATATGTAAGATCCTGTTTGTAACTTGTTCAACACTGTAATTCTGATTAATAAATTGTATGTTTTTTTGTGAAAACTTGTTTTTATATTCTTCATAATGTTGTATTACATCTTTTAAGGTAATGGTGAATGTTTTTACATCTCCGACCCTTGCAGCGTATATCAGATTATCCCTGTAAACGTCGCGGTACTGCGGGAGATCATATACCAGCACTGGTATTCCGATGGATAATGCTTCACCGACACCGCAGTTAAAGCCCTCAAGTTCACTGGTATTAATAAATATATGGGATTCTTTCAACATCTCCCATTTTTCTTCTTCGCTGATGTAAGGTATCCACTCACCCACGGATTTTAAGGCAGGAGTATATTTGTTTATATCGTTCTTCTCACCGTTTCCGACCCACTTAAAGTCGACTTTATGTATTTTTTTAACTCTTTTTATGATCTCAACTGCATCGAAAGGTCTTTTATGGGTTGCGACTCGTTGTATGGTCAATATCTGCATATCGCTATACCTATATTGAATACATTTCTGTTTTTGTTGCGCATTATCTCCTCTGTTACACTATTTTCCACGAGTATAGCGTCAAAGAACTGTAGAAACGACATGGTACAAAGGTACTGAATTATTGCGTAAATTTTACTTGATACCTTATTAGGAGAGAACTTTACATGTTCCCACAAAGTATCTGTATGGTGCACTATCAACACTGCCGGGATACGCATTAATTTAAGCATTATGAGAGCAAAAAACTGGGAAGCACCCCAGTTAATCAATGCAGAGTCGTATTTTTTCCTATCGTTAAGCAGGAACCATGTGAGAAATAATGGAAACAATGCCTGCGAAAGTTTTTTAGGACCGATTCGTTTCAACTTCTCGCTGTATTGATCTGTCGCACCGTGGCAGGCTACCGTAGTAACCTCGGCTTTCGTGGATAGGGCTTCACATATTCTTATGAAATAAAAATAGCCTCCTGCTATTACTGGATAGTCTTCGGTTATAGCTAGTATCTTCATGTTTTCCTTATGTATATGTAAATTGTCTGTTTTATCGTGTACCCTTTGAATACTCTTACAAGTTTAAAGTTATCGTCTACGAATTTTTTGAGCAGCGGGTTTTCCTGGATAAAGTGTATCCAGTAATCTGATGCCACCATATAAGATATATCCTGAGTTGCAAGCATATCCGGGTCGTGCTCAGTCCACAAGTCAACGCTTTTATGCGATATTCTGCTTATGATATCCTGTTCCGTATAGATTACAGCATTTTTGGGTATGTTGTTGTTGATGTATTCCAATGTAGAGAACATAGCATCATCCTCTGAGTAGATATAACGATCGCTCCAGCTATTATAATTTAATACAATTATTAATATTAATATTGTATGAACAGCAGGCTTTGCAAATCGTTCCATTGATTTATATTTCGATACAAAATATGATATAGCATCATCCAACAAAAATCCAGTACCGAGGATAAAAGGCGAGTATATCGTATACATGTACTGTTCATGCAGTAACCGCACTACTCCACCAAAAATTATGATCACGGAGAGTGCCCATACCAGTTGGATTTCGTATATAATCTCGCGACGATTTTTAAAAAATATCTGGTAAGAATTCCATATAGTGTATATTACGCCAACAGTTAAGATAATAAAAGTAAGAGAATATACGTATAGCTTTTCGAATATACTCTCAAACAGCGTATTTACAGTAAAACCTGTGGAAATCTTTAGAGCGCCTTGCGTACGTAGAAACTGACTGAGAGTCTGTATTATAATCTGATCAGGATTTAAACTTAAACCTAAACCGTAAGATACCCATATCCCAAGAACAAGCAGGGCAAAAGAAACGGATACTAACAACTCCTTTATAGTCAACCTCCTGAATGGATAAACAAATCCAAGCAACAAAAGAATAACAAATAAGTAGGTTAGCTTTGTTGTGATGGCAAGCCCAAAGGACACGCCAATTAGTAAGATACCAGAATATCTCTTGCGTTCCTTTAAATTGAACATTAGAACCATGAGATATATACCAAGTATTGCAAAAAAATTGCTAATATTTTCAAGCAGCACCAGCCTGTTGACATATACTATTAAAGGGTCGGTGGCAAAAATCACAAGAGTCAGTAGACCTGCTGTTGTACTTTTTCTTGCCCCGATGAGATAAAGTATTCCCATGGTAAAGGTAGCTAAAAGAACACTCAATACCCTTGCCTGAGTAAAACCCACCCCAAAAAATTTAAACCACGAAGCGATCATCAACATGCCTAAAAAAGGATGATAAAAAAAGTTTTCATTAAACCCGTGTAACTTAAGTGTCTGATACTTTAGCCAGTTCTCTGCAAGAGATACATAAATAAGTTCATCAACATAGAGATCAGGTTTTGTAGAAATATTATATATTCTGAAGAAAAAGCCAATAATAAAAACAAAAACAACCGGAATATAATATCGTCTCATAATTGCAGAGTTTTAACAAAGTTACAAATAATTTAATGTTCCTTCCAGTATTATTTGGTCACACTATTAAATATATCTTTAGTATCTCCAAACATCTGTTAATATATTAATGCAGTATTTTTTAGCATCTTAAATCAATCCCAATATCCCTTTTTTCAACACAAAACTTCGTTCAAATGATTTATATTTTAGTAGATTCATATTACAACAGTGCACAAGTTGATTTACCTTGCCATACCGCATATCTAGTGGTATTGACTATCACTTCTTTGAAAAAACTGCATATTTTGGCTGATAGTTACCACACTCCTTAACTGTAAATATTAATTTAGGAATTACTTCAGATTCTTTGCATAAAGCATATTTAAAGATCTATCATAATTTGGAGATATCTTAACAGCAAATCCAGACTCTTCAAGAAATGCCTTTAGCTTTGAAACATTTCGATCATTATCGATTCTATGAACTTCCATAGAGATTCGGTCTATTTTCTTCAAAAGTTCTTTGAACGGAAAAAATATCTCATATTCTGCACCTTCACAGTCACATTTTAGAAAATCTATTTTCTCTATCTTATTCTCATCGAAAATTCCTTGTAAAGAAATCGTAGTGATTTTTATTTCCTTCCCAGTTTCATTTTCCTTCCACATAAAGTCATTAAAAAAAGAATGACCGCCATTATTTTCGGTATTTAGAAAAATATTTTTTGTTCCGTTTGTATTCGAGACCGCCTTCTCTATAGTGATTACATTAGTCATTCTATTTAGTATTATATTCTCTTTTAACTTTTCAAAATTTTCTCTAACTGGCTCAAAAGAATATACTTTCCCTTTACTTGCTTTATATCCTGCATAAATTGAAAAAATACCACTATTTGCTCCTATATCTATGACCGTGTCATTTTCTTTAATATTAAAGCCTTTTGGGTTATATTGTTCATGTATCCAAATTTCAGTAAAAATATATATATCAATACTATTGGCATCTAATATATTTTTAACTCCATTTCTTAAATCAAAAACTATTTTATCCCCTAAACTGAATTTTCCGAAGAAATCTTTGAAATAGATATGCCAGTTTTCAATCAATATTATAACTTTAAAAACCGTTTTTAAAGTGGTGGCGTTAATTAAAATATTTCCAGATTTATGTTTCATAATAATTTTTGATCGGAGAAGTCTTCTTTTTTCGTATTAAATTAGTCAGGCAACATATTTTTCAATGATATACTCCAATAAAGTATGTCCTATATATTTAGTTATCGCCCATTCAAAATGACGACATATAACAGCACACTTTTTACACATCTATAAAAAATTTTTTTAAAATCAAACATGTATAGCTTAATCAAAAGCAACAAATAATTAAGGTGTTCTTTCCAGTCCAGCTTACTTTTGCCTTTAAATCTATCCTTGAAAGAATACGCGACTTCTTTGATATTTTTGTACTTTCCCTTAACTATAATCTCCAACAATATCTTATAACCTGTTGGAGAAAGTTCAATGCCATCTATAACGCTTTTTTTAAAAAAGAAATAACCGCTCATAGAGTCTTTGACATTAGTTAACGGCCTTGCAAGTAACATTGCTCCTCTGCTTATTATTTTTCTGCTTATAGGCCAGTTTTCGATGTTATTGTTATTCAGATATCGACTTGCGATAACAAATTCTGATCCACCGTTTATAATTGGCCATACAAGCTCAGGTATCACCTCGGGCGGATGGCTCAGATCAGCATCCATTACTCCTATTATTTCTCCATCAGCATGTTTAAATCCTTCCACCACTGCGCTGCTCAGACCTTCCTTACCTTTTCTGTGTATTAATTTAATCCTATTATCTGTTTTTGAAAGTTCATCTGCAATTCTTCCTGTTCCATCAGGAGAATTATCATCCACTACTATAACCTCCCCGAATAATCCGTATTCTTGGAATACGTTAAAAATTTTATTAACTAACAGGGGCAAATTTTCTTTTTCATTATATGTGGGTATTATAATCGTTACCGTTCTATGCCGAATATTATCATTAACCATAAACAAGATTGCCTGTGACTATAACCTTAAGATTTAATAACTTTTCTGAGTCCAATATCAAGTACTGAATCAAAGCTCCACAGAAGAAGGAAATAGACTGGTGTAGATAACTATTTTTATCAGAAGATATGTTATTATCTACATGATCCCCCTCACAGTAACCTCTTTTAATGAGGATGAAAAAAATGAGCTTATGGATTGCCTTAATAAAAATTGGGTGACAATGGGAGAAAAAACAAAAATATTCGAAACTGAGTTCGCAAGATACTGTGGTGTGGAACATGCACTTATGACAAATAACGGCACATCTGCCCTGCATATAGTGCTCAACGCCCATGGAATTCATGAAGGGGATGAGGTGATTGTCCCATCGCTCACATTTTTGTCCACCGCAGCAGCCGTAAGTTACTGCTGCGCCAAACCTGTATTTGTTGACGTAGAAAGGGACACTTACTGCATAGATCCTGAATCGATTGAAAAAAATATTACCAATAAAACCAAAGCGATAGTTCCGGTCCATTTATATGGGCATCCCGCAGATATGCAAGCAATACAGGAAATAGCAGCTCAACACAACCTTTTCGTTGTGGAGGATGCTGCAGAAGCTCACGGTGCAATGATTAATGAAAAAAAAGTCGGAAGCTTCGGGGACGCTGCCATATTCAGCTTTTTTGGAAATAAGATCATTACAACTGGAGAGGGTGGGATGGTGGTCACTGACGATGAACAGCTATATGAAAAATTAAAAATAATCAGGAACCAGGGGATGGACCCGAACCGAAAATACTGGCATCCGTACCTGGGATTCAATTACAGGCCAACAGATATACAAGCAGCACTGGGAATAGCACAGCTTCGGAAGATAGACTCGATCATTGAGAAAAAAAGGAAGATAGCAAAGCACTATGATAAGATCCTTGAAGAAATACATGGTATAACCCGGCACTATGAGAGAAAAGGGTATAAGAGCGTGTATTGGATGTACTCGCCGCTTCTCAGATCAGGCATTCTAGTAGAAGATCTAATAAAGAAGCTGAGGGAAGATGGAGTGGATTCGCGTCCTTTCTTTCCATGCCTGCACTGGCAACCGGTGTATAAGGAAGAGAAATACCTGCCTGTGGCTGAAGAACTTTCTCGAACAGGGATCAATCTACCCTCAGGACCTTCGATGACGGAGAAGGATATTGAATTTGTGATTGAAACAGTAGTAAAAAATATTCAGGATTCCTGATGAATATTTTTTTATGGGCCTAGTTTTACTGGCTTATACTCTAAAACCGAAAGGAATATAATAGATATAGCTATCGCCGCGATCACCATTCCAAGCAGAAAGATACCGACCCAGATGTGCTTCTTAACAGAGCGTTCCCGTTCGTTTACCAAATTATTAGAGATATACAAAGGCATCCATATTAGAAAGCCATTTAGGAGAAAATTGTTTATCTCCCATAAAATCAAAAGGGGTAGAGGTGAAAAGTTTATTTGTAATCCTTCCATAATGAAATAATATATATACCCAATTGTTCCACCGTAAATAAATGCCTGTCTTTCGGTGAAAGGGTATCTCTTTACTAGCTGGTACAGTAGAACAAACAATATAAAATAAACCGGAAACATCCTGATAAAATCATCCAGCAAACTGACCCATTGTTGTGATTTATTCTCTAGAAGCAGACCAAAATACCAAACAGTTTCGAGTGCCAGACCAAGTAAAGTTCCGAAAGTAACAAGCAAGAGGAATTTGTCTTTAATTTTAGTCCTGAATATGAATCTCAAAGAATCCCTGAAAAAATAACAGAGTAGCATGAATATAAGATTTGCAACAGCAGTAAATGAACCAATTAATGTGGCAAATATAAGAAAGAATAGACACAATACTCTTACTGATTTTTTAAATATGTCCATGACTTAGTCGTTTTCCATATTTGCTACGTTTCGATAGTATTTTTTACGACAATTACATTTTTTTTCTATATGCCAGCCCAAGGGGGAATACATTCTTTCTATTCTCTAGCACGTAGATTTATCAGGAGTACATCCATAACAAAATATCTTTTGTGATCATCGGGTATAAATGACTTGCGCTTCATGGGAGCCCATCCATTAATTAATCCCTCCCATCATCATATTCCACGTTTGCAAAAAGATCGCACCAAGCTTTGTTGTTGAAATAAGCCGTAATGTTATGGTCACAAGCGATAAGGATAGACCCTTTTAATTTATTTTCTCACTCCTTAACGAG
>CABMCA010000079.1 GCA_902384525.1 uncultured archaeon | reverse complement strand
CGCCAGTACTCAACCCCGGAGGAACGCCGGACTACTTCGGAACGATCCCCAACTATGCCAACAGCCCGCTCCCCACAGTCAATCCTGCCACCGGTGCCGTCTCCGGCGGTATCAGGAAATTCGTCGATTCACTGCCTGGTCTGGGACCTGCAGGCGCAAATAATCTCGGGCAATATATACCCATTGCTGTTGCGGATACTACCACTTATACTGGATCTGATTACTACGAAATCGGGCTTGTAGAGTACACTGAAAAAATGCATTCGAACCTTAACATGACTACACTGCGGGGGTATGTTCAGTTATCCACAGCAAAAGTTCCTGGTAAACACATTCCTTTGAAGTACTTAAATGGCACCAATATTATCAATGCCACAGGAGGTCAGGTCTTTGCTGTAGATAATCCTCATTACCTTGGACCTCTGGTCATAGCCAATAAGGATCGGCCAGTGCGCATCAAGTTCACCAACTTCCTTCCCACGGGCGCAGGGGGCAATCTCTTCCTGCCTGTGGACACCACGGTCATGGGATCTGGAATGTTCGATATCAACTGGGATCCCACCACGAAGCTGCCTCTGACGGGGCCGAACCTGGCGGGGAACTTTGCACAGAACCGTGCTACCCTCCATCTGCATGGCGGCAACACGCCATGGATCAGCGATGGGACGCAGCATCAATGGATAACACCCGCAGGAGAGAGAAACTCTTATCCCAAAGGCGTGAGTGTTGCGTATGTCCCAGATATGTGGTTTAGCCCAACTGGCGCAACAGTTAATGCCGCATACCCGGGAGCAACGAATAATCCAGGCGACGGATCGCAGACTTTCTACTACACCAACCAGCAAACCTCCAGGCTGATGTTCTATCATGATCATGCCTATGGCATCACCCGTCTCAATGTCTATGCGGGTGAGGCCGCGGGTTATCTTGAGACAGATCCTGTAGAACAGGGGCTGATCGCTTCAGGTGTCCTCCCGGATGTAGGGATTCCTCTGGTAATCCAGGATAAGACCTTCCTTCCAGATGTACTCACTCTGGCAGCGCAAGATCCTACATGGCCTATTGCGGTGAACGCAAGCAGATCGGATTTCTGGTTCCCGCATGTTTACATGCCTAATCAGAATCCTGGTGAAATTACAGGGGCAAACGCTATGGGACGTTGGGATTATGGCCCCTGGTTCTGGCCGGTGTTTCCCACGACTAATGGGCCTGTCCCGAACCCATTGTGCAACCCCACCTGCCCACCCGGGGAAAACTCTATGAATCCAGGGATACCGAACCCATCAATTGTTCCTGAAGCCTTCATGGACTCATCCATAGTAAACGGTAACGCGTATCCATACCTCCAGCTTGGACAAAAGCCCTACAGGTTCCGTATCCTGAATGCAGGAAATGACCGTTCTCTTAACATGCAATTGTATTATGCCTCGACAGCTGGTCCTTTTATCAAGATAACAGGTGGCAACGGATCAGGTTCTTCTGCTATTGCAGCAGTAGCATCAAATGGAAGCGTTACGGGCATTACGATTACGAATGGAGGCGCTGGTTATACCTCTGCCCCTACTGTCAGCATCTTTGATGCCCCGGGACATACTCCGCAAGGTTCCGGAGCTCTTGCTACTGCAACGGTAGACCTTGATAATACCAGCCCTATGTTCGGTACGGTTACCAGCATCACGGTTAGAGCACAAGGCACTGGTTATTCCGTTCCAACTATATGCAAAGGTACGTCTGCACTACCAGGGCTCTGTACTGAAGTCTCAATGGTTCCTGCTGTCCTGGGTGCGGCCAACTTTCCAGCTAGCTGGAAGGTAGGTTCTCCAGGCTTACCAGGTGACATATTGGACGGCAGGGCAGGGGGTGTCCCTGATCCAGCATCGATCGGACCATCGATGATCCAGATCGGCACCGAGGGCGGATTCCTGCCTGCGCCTGATGTGATAGAAAACAGACCGATCGGCTATGAAAAGAACACAAAGAGCATAACGGTCGGGAATGTCCTTGAGAAAGCAGTCTTCCTGGGACCAGCAGAAAGGGCAGATGTCATCGTAGATTTCGCCGGGGTTCCGAACGGTTCCACACTGATACTCTATAACGATGCGCCTGCGCCAGTTCCAGCATTTGATGCGCGCTATGACTACTACACGAATAATCTGGATTGGACATTGACAGGTGGCGCACCCTCTACGTTGCCGGGCTACGGTCCAAATACCAGGACGGTCATGCAAATCCAGGTTTTGGCATCCCTTGGCACTGCACCTGCGTACAACCTGGCCGCATTGCAGACAGCATTGCCTGCAGCCTATGGTCAGTCCCAGGACAAACCTATTGTGCCACAGGCCAGTTACAATACAGCCTTCAACGCGAATTACCCCGCAGATGCGTACGCGAGAATCCAGTCCACTAACATGACCTTCATTCCCGCGGGTTCAACCACGAATATCACAATGAATCTGGAGTCAAAAGCCATCCAGGAGTTGTTTGATCCTACCTTTGGACGCATGAATGCCATGCTTGGGGTCGAGGTACCGTTTACAAACGCCATAATCCAGACGACCATCCCCTATACGGATATCGATCCACCCACAGAGATCATAAAGAACTCGGTCGCTGTGACCCCCATGGGATCGCTGGATGACGGAACACAGATCTGGAAGATCACACATAATGGCGTTGACACCCATGCCATCCACTGGCACATGTTCAATGTGCAGGTGATAAACCGGGTTGGGTGGGACGGGGCTATAAAGCCGCCAGATCCCAATGAGCTGGGCTGGAAGGATACTGTGCGGATGAATCCGCTGGAAGATGTCATCATAGCCACAAGGCCGATCATTCCCAATATTCCTTTCGATCTTCCTAACAGCATCCGTCCTCTGGACGTGACGGCGCCGCTGGGATCGACGGGACAGTTCGGGGCAGCCACATATTTCACATCTGTAGATCCAGCTAATAATAAGATAACCGTTACCAACCACATGGTCAACTTTGGCTGGGAGTATGTCTGGCACTGCCACCTGCTTGGCCATGAAGAGAATATCATGATGCGTGGGATTGCAATCGCGGTCGCACCGAATGCTCCTTCCAATCTTGTCGCCACTGCTACTAACAATAGCGTGGCGTTGACATGGATGGATAACTCTACGAACGAGATCAACTTCGTTGTCCAGAGAGCAGAGGATACCGGCTTCACAACAGGACTGGCCAATTTCACGGTTGCCGGAAGCGCTAACGGTGTATTCGGGGGGACTATGACCTTTACCGACACGACTACTGTAGCCAACACTTCGTATTACTACCGTGTGCTGGCTTCCAACGTTATCGGTGACACTGCGGTGTATGCCGCTCCATCAATCGGCTTCCCTGTTGCCAGCGTGCTGAGCGCCCCATCGGCATTTACGGGAGTATTACATTCCACTGCTCCAACTATCATAACGCAGCCGTCAAGCCAGACGGTTGTTGAAGGGCAGACATCGACATTCAATGTAACAGCAGCAGGTACTCTACCGTTGAGTTATCAATGGCAGAAGAATGGTGTAGATATCCCAGGTGCAACCGGCGCATCATACACCACCCCGCCAGCGACCTTATCGGATAACGGTTCGGTTTTCCGCGTCAACGTGACAAATTCTATGGGCAGTGTAATGAGCAACGGCGCAGTATTGACAGTATTGCCAGTAACTTCCATAAACCTTATACAGAACCCGGGATTTGAATCAGGAAAGACCTCATGGACATTCTATACGAACGGCGTTGGGACATTCAATGCAGGACCTCCGGCCTATGCAGGAAATAATTCTGCCAGGCTTGCTTTTAGCACTGTTGGTACAAATATGCAGTTATATCAGCAAGGAATAAAACTGGAGCCGAATACCCTCTATCAGCTGAGCTTTGCTGCTTACTCGAACACAGGACATGATATCAGAGTAAGGTTGTTCAAACAAGTTACACCTTATACCCCCTATGGATTGGATTATACGGCCAATCTCGGTACGAGCTGGACTGTATTTACAACGCAATTTACTACCACTGGTTTTGTAAGCAATGTGACCGATGGACGTTTACAGTTCTGGCTTGTACCGTTTGCAAAAGCAGGAGATACCTACTACATTGATAACGTACGGCTGGAGAAGGTCAGTACTGCTCCGGTATTGCCAGGCATAGTAGCTCATCCTGCCAGTCAAACCGTTGTAACAGGGCAGACTGCAACCTTTAGCGTTGTGGCTACAGGAACATCGTTGAGTTACCAGTGGCAGAAGAATGGTACTGATATCGCAGGTGCAACAGGCGCATCGTATACCACACCGCCAGCGACCTTACTGGATAACGGTTCGGTTTTCCGCGTCAATGTGACAAATCCTGCGGGCAGTGTAATGAGCAACGGCGCAGTATTGACAGTATTACCTGTAACTTCCGTAAACCTTATACAGAACCCGGGATTTGAATCAGGAACGACTTCATGGGTGAAATCCACAAACGGCGTTATGACGTTCAGTGCAGCGACTCCCGGCTATAGTGGAAGTTATGCTGGAAAGGTTGCTATTACCAGTATTAATACGAACCTCCAGATCTATCAGAGTATAACACTGGCACCGAACACCCGCTATCGCCTGAGTTTTGCAGCATATTCGAATACAGGACATGATATGCTTGCCAGGCTGACCCTTGGCGTTTCGCCTTATACCACCATTGGAACATATCAAGCCAATCTCAGTAATACCTGGCAGACCTTCACAACAGAATTTGTTACCACCAGTGCAACCAATGTACGGTTACAGTTCTTTTTCGCAGGTACAGGTTTAGCGGCAAACGGAGACACATATTACATCGATGAGGTTATGTTGCAAAAGATCTGAGGGATAGAATAAACTTAAGTGCTGGATTTATATCCAGTACTGATTTTTTTTCTGGTAATGTTTAAATAGTATATTATCTGTTGTTACTGGCTTGAGGGTAAATCATGGCAGAAACTTTACTGGAAGACGTTCTTTCATTCATATACACTATCGGACACTGGATTGGCCAAAAGATAGTTGAGCTTATTCAATTTATTTCAGGCATCATTTTACCACAATCTATTGTGGATGCTATTGGAATGCTTGTAGTACTGACAATATTCCTGGCAATAGCGGAAGTTGCAAAAAAAGCTATCTGGATCGTTGTTGCTCTCGGATGGGTATTCATAATAATCCGCATTCTGATGCTAATGATAGGATAATTACTCATTTTCGCCGAGCAGCCTGCATGTTTTGCATATCCTGTCACTGCCAGGTTCGTTACATTTTTCGCAAAACACGATCTGCGTATCAGCGGGGTGCAAAAAATCGGAAATAGATTCATAACCCCCCAGAAGAGAGTATTTTGTCCCCGGATGTTTTACTTCATAATTATTCAGCATATCCCGTATCTCATTCCGAAGAGCTGAGCCTGCATATGGGCATTCATCCATACTTACGGGAAGGTTATTCATGAATCCATAAAGAGCCACCTCTTTTTCGGGGATACTTCGAAGCGGCTTGATCCTTGGCACCATTCCTTTCTGGATAGTTCCGGGAAGCATTCTTTTTAACCTGTCAACGTCTCCGTGCAAGTAATTCATCATGATCGTCTGGGATTCATCATCAAGATTATGTCCGATTGCGATCTTATCGGCGCCAAGCTCGCGCGCGGCTTTATTCAGGATATTTTTACGAAGAACCCCGCACAGGGTGCAGGCAGCATTCTCTTTTTTCCGGATCAAAGCGTCAAGTGAAGTTTTAAATTCATCCTCAAAAGACCTGATGATATGCCTTGTCCCCAATTCGCCGGTCAGTTTAATGGCATGGGAAAGTGTATGTTCCCTGTAGCCCTTGATGCCTTCATCTATCGTAATTGCCACAAATTCAAGATCAGGCCGGTTCTTGAATATCTTATGAAGGACATATAATAATGCGATACTGTCCTTTCCGCCGCTTAATGCCACAGCTATCTTTTCACCTTTTCCTATCATTCTGAATTTGCGGATGTCACGCTTGATCTTTCGCTCAACATCTTCGATAAAATGATTTTTGCAAAGGTGTGCATTTGAGTATTTCTGATATATCACTGCGCTCTTGCTGCATCGCTGGCATTTCATGTAACAAGTTAAATGCTATTCTTTTATTAATGATTTCTCATGTTGGCGGAAAATTCCCGGATTGAATATTTGGGGCATTCCCATCTGATCTATCCCTGGCTGCGCATTTCCAATCAATTCTTTTGGATCCGAAGGCCTGGTCTGGTTTATTTTTCCTGGTGTGTTGACACCCGGATCATCATGGCATGAACCACAGGACACACCGTAAGATTGTACAATTATATTCTTTTCCATGAGATATGACATAACACTCGGTATTCCTGCCAGGGCGGCGTAGAGTATCAAAACCATGAGGATTGATATTTTTTTATTCATCTGTTTTTCTCCGTTTCATTTTTCATACTGCAATTGCGCTTGCAGAATATCCTAAATTAAACCATAATAAATCCTTATAAATCTATTTACTTCAAAACTATTCCAAAAAGCGTTAAAAAAAAGAAGAAGAGGTAAAAATCCTTATTTCAGGATTCTATCCCTCATCTTTAACAAAATGCACTTATGCATCTAATCTAAGTCAAGTTCTTTTTCTAAATCCTACTCCGGTATAGTTAATCTCTATGTGTCTTCATTATGATGTTATTCTTCATTCTCTGAGACTAATTTCACAGTAATGATTTGATCTCCGGTGACGCTGATCTTACCTTCAATTTCCTCATAATGATCCTTTTCTATCTTATATTCGTAAGATCCTGGAACCACACCAGTAAATATTGCAATACCGGTATCATTTGTCTTAATGGTTTTTTCGCCAAGTTCGACTTCTGCATCGTGGATTAGCTTACCTGTTTTGTCAGTTACGACAAATGTTATTGTTGCATTTTCGTTAGGGGATGGTGCTGCAACGACATTGACGGTTCTGACCGCTGTGGCTTTGTTTCCTGCCGCATCTGTTGCTGAATAGGTGACAGTGTACGATCCCACAACTGAAGTATCAACCGTGCTCACTGCTGTTACAGCTACGACTCCATCAACTGCATCTTTTGCTGTTGCTCCGGCATCAACATAGGTGCCGCCTACTGTTACTGAAGCAGGGTTCGCGCCAGTTATGGTGATGACAGGGGCAGTGGTATCTGTTGCTGCTGCTACGACTTTGACTGTCCTGACCGCAGTGGCTTTGTTTCCTGCCGCATCGGTTGCTGAATAGGTGACAGTGTATGATCCCGCAACTGAAGTATCAACCGTGCTCACTGCTGTTAAAGCTACGACTCCATCAACTGCATCTTTTGCTGT
>CABMCA010000078.1 GCA_902384525.1 uncultured archaeon | reverse complement strand
GAAGAGGTCTACAATTTAAAACGCTTACATTCATCGATTGGCTACAAATCCCCAGTCGATTTTGAGAAGACGAAAAATTTAAATATGCCACCTTAACTAATTGTCCACTCGAAGGGGCGCAGTCCAAATGATGTCCTTAAAAAGATTCTTAACTCTTCATGGCATGTCATCTATGAAAATGAAGAATTACACAGAGAGGCTATGGAAATCGGAAGCAGACATGGGGGTCTTGGAGCAGCGGATTTATTACTTGTTGCCATTGCAAAGCAGGAACAAGCATCAGTAGTTACTATAGATTCAGATTTTAAAGGTTTGACGAATGAAATAGAAGTTATTGTGCTATCATCTATCGTTGATTTATTATAAAGCTACAATTTCGATATGCCATTCTGCCCCTTTCCGGACGGAAATCGTTGCCCTAATCGGAGAGGAGCAGAAATTGGTCGATGCAAATAAGAAACTGATCGAGCTTTTTGAGGGGAAGATTAAGGAGAAGATTGTGGAGGTGGGTAAAAAATGGACATGAAAAATCCGTGCGTATCCGCGTCATCCGCGCAATCCGTGTTCCATCCCCTGACCCCTGCGCACACAAAAAGGCTCAGGCACAGAACACCCGGCGCGCCTGCATCCGCTTTCAGTGCAGCCCGCCGCTCCTGTCCGGCGCCGGGAATTTTACATCTCATCTCGACCACATTGGTGGTTACCAATTCATAGGTTCACCATTTAAACTTAACTGACAAGTTATATACTTCGTTAAGTAAAGGTTGAATCTGTGTGAAATTTATTCCCAAATTTACAAAATCTTTTTACCAGACCTGTAGAACTCATTGTATAGATGTGTAGCATGTTCTATTCAGCTGATAATATAATTTATGCAGTATATTCTTTCATATCTGTTTCCAAAAAGTGCGAGTATTTTTCGGTGCATATCATTCAAGTTCATGATCATCACTCTTTTCTCTTTTTCATAAAGAACCGTGATTCCTTCAAATACCTGGAAAACACGTCTCATAGTCGGTTTTTTGGTAGGCTTCCCTGTTTGATCCGATATTGCTTGATTCTCTCTGAGAAGTGCCTCCCTCAACGTCCTCTGAGCTATACTATAGATCATGAGAGCAAGTCCCATAATCATCACGAGTGCTATTATCCTGCTTTCGTTTTTCAGGAATATGCTATGAGCAAAAAATAATGGGTCTTTTTATCTATTCCTACTATTCTGTCTATCTCCGCTGCAAGTTCAATTTCCTTGCAAACTCCTGCTACTATGCCAGGATGATCCAGGCTTTTACTACTGTATTTCATTAATCTAATTCCTGATTTAGCAGGAAGTTATATTAAAATGTGCGGAAAATGGGTAGGAACACAACTATTTCAAAACATCCACAAGCGCAACCCTTTCCATAACAAGCTCAGGGATCTTTTCAACACCAGTAGCTTTGATCTCTTCATCAGTAATATTGAAAATATCCATCAAAGCCCTGTTCTTTGATCCCTCATATTGCAGAACATCCTTCGGCATAATATCAAACACAGATAGATCAACATCCTCTCCGATAGCCACAAGTACAATATTGTTCTTTCCGTTATGCACACCGATTTTCATGGCACGGTTTATCTGGCGTGTGCCTGATGCATAAAGCATTATTTCTTTTCCGAGGTCGTTTGCGATATTCCTGCCTGTTTTGAATGAATCAATCGCTTTTTCGATAGCAAACATGAGATGATCTTTACCAGCCAGTTTATCAGCATCAAGCGCCAGGATAACAGAATCTTTTCCCTTCCTCATTTCTTTAATTTTTGTAAGGAAAATTTCAATATTCTCGATAAATATTGTACCTTCCAGGATTCGGATCATGATTCTTCCCATGCTTTTATTAAGTCAATAGTATCCACAATAAGATCATGCAAAGATCCATCGTTTTTATCTATATCATTTAAGATATCGATCATAGTCCTATCAATTTCTTCAGAAACAGCAGACATGATTGCTTCTTCATCCATATCTGCATTCTTGTGGGAATTTGTCAGGTTTCCTATAATAGAAATACCTGCAAGGTTTCCAAGGGCGTGAAGCGCATGGACTTCACTTGCGTTTTTATTTACTTTCACACCTTCCCCGAAAAGCAATACAGAGCGCGCTGCAATTATCATGGAATTTGCAAATATAGGATCGATATCGCCATTCTCATCAGAAGAGAAGATGATCATTCCAAGCAGGTCTTCTGAAAGGGATTTAGGGAAAAATGTGGCAAAATGATCCAATGCATCCACGTATGGCTGTTCTTTATTATCAACAAGTGATTTCAAATATGTATCATCGGGAATAGGTTTCTTCTCCAGTTTTTTTAATTTAAGCTTGAGGTAGCACCTATGGCAGATATCCAGGGTGTAATATATATAGATTTTACGGGAAGGCTTACTGCAAAAGAAACAGTCTGTCATGGTTTTCACACTCTCCTGAATAGCTTATCAAGCTCCTGCCTGTTAAAAGATACCATCGTTGGCCTTCCATGAGGGCAGGTATATGGATTCTGTGTCTTGAAAAGCTGTTTGATGAGGCTTTCCATCTGGGAGACAGAACAATCAGCTCCTGCCTTGATGGCGCTTCTGCATGCGATGCTTTTAGTTACCCGCTCAAATATCCCTGTTTCTTCTTTTACTTTTCCTTCTGAAAGAATATCGGATATTATATCATGCACCATCCCGGGGTCTTCAAGTTTTCCTAGGACAATAGGGACAGCCGTTACTGCAAATGAATCATGTCCGAATTCAGATATCCGAAAGCCGAACTCTTCAAGATAGGGAATAGTATCTTTTATCAATAATCTCTCCCTGGGATCAAGTTCAATGTTAACCGGAACGATCAGTTCTTGGGAATCATCCCTCTTTGATTCGCGGATAAGGTCAAAAAATATGCGCTCATGCGCTGCATGCTGGTCTATGATCATCAAGCCGTTCTTTGTTTCGGCAAGGATATACAGGCTATCCACCTGCCCAAGTACCTTTACATCAGGCATCTCAATCCCAATCTCAGTCTCAGCAGCTCCTATATTTTCCTTTTCCATGCTCGCCCTTTCTGATTGTCTGAGTCTTCTTTCCGTGTCTTTTACAGACGGCCTGAAATCGCTGACAGTCTCTTTTACATCGAAATATCCAGCCGCAGGAGTTTCGTAAAGTAGCTGCTGCATTGGTATCTTTATATCAGGAATAAGGTCTTTGTGGGTAAGTGCATTCTTAACAGCCTGCGTAACCATATCGCAAATATCCCTCTCGTGGTCGAGGCGCACCTGGTTCTTGGTGGGATGGACATTCACATCCACTTCCCGTGGATCAACATATATCTTTAATACCGCAATCGGAAAACGCCCTCTTGGCATAAGGGTACCGTAGGCGTCCCTTAGCGCAAAACCGATCGCTTTTGAATTGATATTCCTGTCATTGATATAGAATGACTGGTAATCAAGACTGCCCCGCGTCAGGGAAGGTCTTGAGACAAAACCTGTTATTCGCACAATAGCAGATTCAAGATTTACTGGAAGCATTTCCCGTGCGATTTCCTGGCCATAAATATGAACGATTGTATCTTGAAGTTCGGCTGCAGGTGAGCGCAGCAACTCTTTTCCATTATTGAAAAGAGAAAAAGAAATGTTATTATGTCCAAGCGCTATCCTTGAAACTATATCGATGATATGGGTAAGTTCAACTGCGTCGGATTTCAGATATTTTTTCCTGACCGGTGTATTATAGAAGAGGTCGTTTACTATAATTGTCGTCCCATCAGGTGCCCCGGTTTCTGCAATGCTTATCAGTTTCCCGCCCTGGATGATCACTTTTGTACCTGATAATTCATCTTTTGTTTTTGTGATGATCTCTACATTAGCAATTGCAGAAATTGAAGATAAAGCTTCACCCCTGAATCCCATTGTACTGACGGTCTCTATATCTTCGATTTTCCTGATCTTGCTTGTAGCGTGTTTCACGTAAGAGAGAGCAGCATCATCCTTACTCATCCCGCAGCCGTTGTCAGTGATGCGGATCGAGCCTTTACCGCTTTTTGTAACTTCGATCCTGATAGTGTCCGCACCCGCATCTATTGAGTTTTCGATCAGCTCCTTGACAACAGAAGCAGGGCGTTCGATCACTTCACCCGCTGCTATCTTGTTTATCGATGCTTCATCAAGGATCTGGATTTTTCCCATTTTATTTTATCAACCTGAATTTCACTTTTTTTTGTTTTGTTTCTTCAAAGCTTTTCTTTTATGATATCATACTGGTTATATAAAATCATGCTCAGGATTATACATATCGACAAAGAATAGAACACCGTGTCAGTACCAAGGTCGGTAAATCCTTTTTCCAATACATACCTCAATCCCCCGATGATTGCCGCGATCATGAAAACAAGACAGGCTGAGGCCACGGCGCCGCCAAGAAGGAACCAGGGATATACTGCCCCTCTTTTTTCATAAAAAACAGAAGCAAGGACGAAAAGGATCGCGAACATGAAAAAGAGAACGTAAGGTTTGACCGGAAATGGATTGATCTTAATAATATAATTTATCCCGTAGACCACTGTTACCATTATAAGAATCGCGATCCCGATGACTATTGAAAGCACTCTGGTAAAATCACCGGGGAAGAATTTAACTTCTATTTTTCCTATGACAAAATATAAAATAAGGCTCAGTATCATGGATATGGAAAACGCATATGCAAGAGTCTCGATACCGATGCCTGACAATCCCTTTTCCCATATATATTTCACTCCAGCCACACACGCTATTATCAGGAAAGTCAAACACGCAGATGCTATTGCGCCACCGATAAGCTCCCTGTGAAAAAAAGCTTTTTTCTCCCGTTCAAAATATATTGTGAAAATCACGAACCCTATAGAGAATATGAATAGGAAATAATATGGCTCATAGGGAAAAACGATGTGACCGCTCTGGAAAATATAAGTTAGCCCATAGGCAACAGATATCATGATAAATGCAATTCCGGCTACGATTGCCAGTATCCTGGTAAAGTCATTTGATTTGAATTTGATAGTATCCCTCTGAAAACAAAATATAATTAAGGGTATATAAACATAATGCCATTAAGAATCAAAACTCAAATAGCAATAATTTAATAATACAAGATAGTTATTGTGTGCTTTGTTAAGAGTGTAAAATTATTTAATTAATAAACATTCGGAGATAATCAAGAATGAAACTTCCTGTAGTTCATCTACCAGACATACAGGCGAACCCGCCTGATATAGCTATAACACTGACTCGCGTGGGAGTAACGGATGTCAAGAAACTTGTAGAAGTGGCAAGAAAGGATAAACGCCCTATCGTGCTTGTATCTACGTTTGATATTTTTGTTGACCTTCCTTCTGACAGGAAAGGCGCGAATTTATCAAGGAATTTTGAGGCCATAGACGAGGTGCTTGAAGAAATGATCGCATCTCCGGTTTTTGAAATAGAGGATTTATGCAGCGAAGTCGCAAAAAGGCTAATTGACAGGCATGAATATGCTTTGATCGCTGAAGTGAGGATGAAAAGTGAATATATCCTTAAGAGGGAAACACCTGCGACAAAATTGAATTGCCAGGAAGTTGTAAATATTTTCGCCGAGGCAAAAGCGATACGTGGTAAAACACTCACTATCAGAAAACTTGTAGGCGCTGAAGTACTTGGTATCACCGCATGTCCATGCGCCCAGGAAATAATGGTTGATAAGGCACGAAAGGAATTAAAGAAGCTTGGCGTGGAATCAGATGTAGTTAAGAAATTCTTGAATAATGTGCCCATGCCCACACATAACCAGAGGGGGCGGGGTATAATTTCGATAGAAACTCATGACAGTCATTTTGTCTCGCTTGAAAAGATCATCAATATCATCGAGAATTCCATGAGTTCGCAGATGTTTGAATTATTGAAGCGGGCTGATGAGGTTATGATCGTTGAAAGGGCGCACAAGAACCCTAAATTTGTAGAAGATTGCGTGCGGACTATGGCCCAGAAAATCGTTAATCAATTCCCTGAGCTGCCGGATGATTCTGTTATTGTGGTAAAACAGATAAATGAAGAGAGCATCCACAGGCATAATGCATTCGCAGAAAGGAAATCAACACTTGGGGAATTGAGGCAGGAGATCAGTAATATTGGGTGAGTTTTGAATTTTTCCACTTTGCCGCTTTTCCGATAGTCCCCTATATTATGCATAAACTGAAAAAAAAAATAAAATCAGATGCATTTTTTTAGATAAATGTGATAAATGTTAGGTAAACTATATATTTAAGTAATGCATTTGTATCATGTACATAATCATTATGAGGGATACTTTTGGCAAATAAGAAAAAAGTACTAATCGAAAAGGCGGGTGCAGCCCGTGTAAAAGAAAATAAGACATTATATATAGGAATTGATCTTGGAACGAACCATACTGCAATATCGACAAGTGAAGGAAAGAAAAAGAGCATTCTCAGCATTGTGGGTATCCCAAGAGATGCAGTAGCATCAAAATTCCTGAAGAAAGAGCGCCTGTATGGTGATGAGGCATTAAAACACAGGGTTGCGCTTAACATGTTCAAACCTATCGAGTCAGGGTTATTAAAGAACCAGAGAGAGGACCTTGAGGCTGCCAAAGGTCTGCTTCAATATATAATGGGGCTTGTGGATGCTAACCGCGATATAAAAAAGTATGCCATCATAGGAGTTCCATCCCAGGCCAGTGTACTTAATAAAAAGATCATTACGGAAATGGCAAAAGGTTTCTTTGATGGGGTAATGGTTGCAAGTGAACCTTTTTGTGTCGCATATAACCTGGGAGAGCTGGAACATACCCTGGTCGTGGATATAGGGGCAGGGACCACGGATATATGCAGGGTACATGGTACGCTTCCGGAACCTGATGACCAGATAAGCAGCAACAAAGCAGGTGATTATATTGATGCTGAATTAGTAAGGCTGATCTCCGAAGAATATGCCAATGTCAGGGTAACAAATGAGGTGGCAAAAAAATGGAAAGAACACAGTTCATTCGTGGGTGAGCCTGAAGAAGAAATTGTTGTTGATATACCTGTTGATTCTTCCATACTTAAATTATCAATTACAAAAGAGATAAGAAATGCGTGTGAATCCATTATTCCGGATATAATGTCCGGCATATCCAAACTGATATCCACATATGATCCTGACTTCCAGGAATATCTGCGCAATAATATCTGGCTGGCAGGCGGAGGCAGCCTGATCAGGAACATTGATGTCGTTCTGGGAAAGGAACTCGAATTAATAGATGGCGGAAAGGTCTTCAAAGATACAGACCCCGTTTTTAGCGGCGCAAATGGTGCCCTGAAACTGGCACAGGATATGCCGCCTGAATTCTGGCAAACTGCATAGATGCTGGATAAACTTACTGGCACAACAATTGAAACCCAGCGAAAATGGCTTAAATTCCTTCTTGCAAGGGTTGGCCATAATAATCTCCCGAAGCTATTTAATTACTACCAGAGCATAGGCTGGATCAGTGGATCAGCGGCTGAAAAACTACTTGATATCGCAAGTCTGGAGAAACGCTACAAAGGGGCTTCATGGACTCTTTCTGCCGAGGAACAGCGAATATCAAGGCTTTTTATTGAGAAGCTAAAAGGGGAGGATATAGAGGATTCTCTTCTAAATGTTCCTTTTTCTGGAAAAGCGAGACCTGATATTGAAAAAAAAATCCAGATCAAACCATCAGAACATATTCACCCGGCTGAAAAAAAGAAGATGGAGATCAGTATACACCGCCGCGAAGTCACTATCAATAACCTTGAGCAAGAACTGGAAGAAAAGTATGCAGAGATTGTGGGGCTAAAGGAAAGGATAAGGGAGCTTGAAAAAACTCTTCTTAAAAACCAGAAAGAAATGATGAGAAAAAAGATATTTATGGATATCATGGATCAAAACATAAAGTTGAAAAAAGCAGGCCGAAGCGGCAAGAACCCTAAGAGGTCAAAAGAATCAGGCTCATTATCCTGAAAAGTCTTTTTTGAATTTCAATGATTTGAAATGTGGGCCTTTCCAGTACACCATTTTCTCAACATTTATCTGTACGATCACATCGTTCTCGCCAAGGGGCTTATTCTCTATTACTTTCTGGTATTTGCTTTTAAATTCCTGATAGATGTCATAGTATAATTGCAGCGTCTCTTCGGACAGGAAATATATTGGTGCTTTATCTGTAATAGTAGCTGTGCCCTGGGCCATAACCCCCTCATTATTGAAAGGATTTACAGGATCACGGATATCGATTGTAATACTGATATTGGGATTTTCAGACAGGTTCTTGACCTTTTTTGATCGATCATTTGTGATGAAAAAAAGTTTCTGTGAATTCTCATCGTATATGAAAAAAACCGGGGTCAGATGCGGCTGATCATTTTTATCGCTTGTGCATACATAACCGAAATAATTACCGTACAGGATATTTCGTATTTCTTCAGGGATTCTCATATCTACACCGGTACGCTTATTTGTTTTGCGCCTCTCCAATAGATTATTTTAGCTGGTTTTACTTCCACAAGTATCCTTGCAATAATTGGTGTCAGTTGCCATGCTTTTGGTAATTCTGAAGTTGAATACTTTTTTGTGTATTCAGGATATTTTTTCATAAATAACTTAAGAGCCGAAAGCATATCTATGAAATGCATTGGAATATCCATTATGCCGTAGATTTTGACTTCCCCGGTAAAAAGAACTGCTTTGTTTTCATATATGTTACTCATATCCCTTTTATCTATCAGGAAAGCGACCTTGTTGTTTTCCTGCATGATCTTTAATTTTTTCGCTTCTTTAGATGTATTAAAAAAGATTTTCTGCCCGTCAAAAACATAAACAACCGGAGTTACATGGGTTTTTCCTTTCAGGGAAGTGCCGATATATGCAAAACTTGATTCATTTACCAGATTATAGATATCTGGGGGAAGCCATGGCACTGTTGAGATTATATATGCTGAGTAAAGCGAGGTAAGGATTACAAAACCCATGAAAAAAAATGTGATTATAACCAAAAAAGCATCTGTCTTGAACAGGGGTAATAAAAGAAGGGAAATAATTCCGAAGAAGACATTATTAATATCAAGTTTTTGAAGATATCGAAGTTCAGTATATGGTGTATGTTCAAGCTCACTTCTTTTTTCCGCAAGTTTTTTAAGTCTTATAGATCTCCATAAAGCAAGGACTGATGTCCATAACCCAAGCCCCATCCTGTAGCAAATATCCCATATCAGGAGACTTACGAACAATAATAAAATCGGGTGAGGAGCTTTTCCAAGCCACATATCCAGTAAATCCGTGCCAAAATAGAAAAGATAAAACATAAAAGGGATGAAAATAACCAGCCCTGGCACAGCCTCATAATGATTTTTATGGAAAAGTATCCCTTTATATCTCTCAAGTAATTCATTTTCATCCTTGCTTAACGGGGCCCTGAATTTACGAAGTGTTGGCGCAAGTTGCAGGATCAGAAGACTCCATGATATTGCTACAAGGATGGCAAGTGAGCCATATAGCAGGGAAATCTGTCCAAGGTCAAAGATAAAACCAAGGGTTATGCCGATTACAAGAAGCAATAAAAATTGAAGAAGGATGCTGTATTTGTAGGACAGTAGAGAAAACGGAGGGATCCTGCCAACGATTTCTTCATATATCCACTTCTTTTCCTTTATGGGTTCATTATCCATTCAATGTTCTGATGGAATGCATCAATAATAAACCCATAATATTAATCGCTATCAGAGAACAAATCGATAATATTATTTATAACTTATTCCATTTATACCGTTGGTGAGTATAATGAACTTTAAAATTATTTCAATATTTATCATTGTATTATCTTTGATTTTCCTGGGATGCGTTGATCAGAAAACTGGCGTAACTCCAGTTCCGACGCCAACAATAACGCCGACTCCAATGCCCACGGTGGTTCCGACAACTGTGCAGCCAACCCCGATCCCGACAATCGCCAGAACGCAGGCATTATATATTTCTGATGTTCATGATTCATATGGGTTTTACAAGGTAACCGTACAAAATGGTTCATCAAATTATACTAATCATACACTTACAATAAATGCAAGCGATACAGTCAAATGGATAAGTGTAACTGAGACGAATTCTCCTCTAACGATCGTAAGCCAGGAGGGCTTATGGGACAATTCCAGTTCCAGATTGAGGACTTCATATAGCTGGTTCAATTACACATTTAACAATCCTGGAAATTATGAGGTTTATATAAAAGAATTCCCGAAAGTTGCTCATCAGAAAATAATCGTGAATTCCTGAAACATGAATAAAATAATATTTTTAAATGAATTAATCATTATGAATCATGATGATTAATTCGTAAACTTTAAACGTTAAACATAGGAAGTGTATTTCCTAACAAAATCATTTTAGTATCGAATTGATGTGACTAGAATAGAGTTACTGCTCAGCAGTAAACAGCTACATAGAGATAGGAGGCGGTTTTATACACAAAGAAGAGTTAATCCAGCTGCATACACTAATGGTGCAAATGAAGAAATTTTTTGAGGAAAATGGCCATGGAGAATTTGTACAATACCAGTCCCTTCAGATAAGCCCCATACACGTGCATCGAAGCAAAGCCGAACACAAACATGCAATTTTCATTCTTGGTAAAGAGATAGCTTCTGTAATGACCCTTGATGAATTCTCAGGACCGGGAAGAACACAGGTGCGAATGCAGGAACTTGCAAGCCGCGCTGTGGATGAAATGGTGCATTAAAAAAGTAAAAAAACGTCTCTTTTTTTTCAAGCTTTCGAAACATTTCGAAGCATATATTAGGTACTACAATAAAAATAACGGATTGTTTGATGACCCGTAATGGATATTTTTGGGTTCATCATGTGAGGGATATTTTATGGAACTCAATGGAGTAGAGATAGAAGATACATTCGCGGAAGCATTTCCGATAAAGATAGCTAGAATATTGATCACAGGCGCAACACGGCGATGGGCAATGGTTGCGGCACAGGAAGCAACAGGCTTTGGAACCTCTGTAATAATGTGCCCTGCCGAAGCCGGCGTTGAAAAGGTTGTGGATGGCAGCGAGACACCGGACGGCAGGCCTGGTGTGTATATTTATATATGCACATTTGGATATAAGAGCCTTGAAGAGCAGTTATTAAAACGTCTCGGCCAGTGCGTCCTGACTGCCCCAACTGCTGCAATGTGGAATGGACTTCCAAATGCTGAGAAGCAATTTGATACGGGATTCAAGCTCAAGTTCTTTGGAGATGGATTTGAATCCGAAACCAATATTAGTGGAAGAAAAGCATATAAGATCCCCATGATGCAGGGTGATTTCATTACTGAACACAGTATCGGAGCGCAGGAAGGCATTGCAGGCGGCAATTTCTTTATTATGGCAGATACGCAGATGACGGCTCTTGCCGCTGCTGAAAATGCGGTTGATGTAATAATGACGCAGACAGGTACGATCACTCCTTTCCCTGGCGGCGTCGTTGCAAGCGGCTCCAAGGTTGGATTTACAAATTATAAATTCATGAAGGCAACAACCAATGAAAAATTCAGCCCTTCAATAAAAGCAAAGGTAAAAGATACAAATGTGCCTGCTGATGTAAATGCAATATATGAGATCGTTATCAATGGACTTGACGCAGATTCAATAACCAGGTCTATGAAAGCCGGTATCGCTGCGGCTGTAAGAGTCCCTGGTGTCAAGAAGATAAGCGCAGGGAACTATGGCGGTACGCTGGGCCCACATAAATTTTACCTCAAAGACCTCATTTAAACAGGGGTAAATTCCCCTTTTCTTTTTTACTGAAATTGTTTATATTATCCGGAAATCTATTCTAATAAGAAGCAACATTCAATAATAGGTGAACTGCATGAAAGACGTTATTGAAATAATAAAAACACGGCGATGTGTCCGTAATTACAAAGAAGACCAGATCCCTGATGACGATATTAAATTCCTCATCGATTGCGCCGGGTATACTCCTTCAGGTTTGAATATGCAGCCATGGGGTTTTTTGGTGATAAAAAATAAAGATGTTTTACGGCGGCTTTCAGAATTTGGAAAAAAATCCATGATTCCGCTGCTGGAACAATTTAAGAATACATCACAAGCTGCGGCTGATTTTCTTTCATTTCTTAAAACAGAAGGTTCAGATATGTTCTATGACGCACCTTTGATGGTAATAGTCCTTGGGAATAATAAAGCACCTACGGCAGCTTATGATTGCGCGATGGCCGCCCAGACAATAATGCTTGCTGCCCATTCCATAGGAATCGGAAGCTGCTGGATAGGAGGCGTCCAGCGCGCCCTGATGGATGAAAAAATAATGAAAGAACTTGGCATACCTGAGGGCTACATCATTGTTGCGCCATTGATATTCGGGTATCCGAAAGGCAGTACGGAAATGCCTGAAAGGAAAGAGCCTGAAGTGGTGTGGGTGAAATAAGATCGGGCATGTTCGTTTGATTTTAAAAATCAGTCTCATGATGAGAATGATTGATAGAAAGGTATATAATATTGTAAAGAGTTAAATAAAATTAAGGAAAAGTTACAATAAATACGTGTTAAGGATAGAATTAATCCATGAATTATATTGATTTATTTGCTGGTGCTGGTGGACTTTCAGAAGGATTTGTTTGTTCTGGATTTACACCCATTGCACATATTGAAATGGATGATCATGCGTGTAATACTTTAAAAACAAGAATAGCTTATCATAACTTAAAAGCAAATAAACAACTTGATATTTATTACAATTATTTGCAGGAAAAAATCACACAAGAAAAATTATATGCGAAAATACCCCGGGAACAACTTGATACTGTTATTTGCGAGAAAATTGATAGTTCAACAATTGATTCTATTTTTGAGAAAATAGATGATTTGAATAAAAAAGAGAAAATTGATTTAATAATCGGTGGTCCTCCCTGCCAGGCTTATTCACTTGTTGGTCGTTCGAGAGACACCAACAGAATGAAAAATGACACCAGGAATTACTTATTTAAATATTATGCTGACTTTCTAAAAAAATATAAGCCAAAATATTTTGTATTTGAAAATGTAACTGGTTTGCTTACTGCCAGTAATTATTTTGAACAAATGAAGACTCTATTTGAAAGCGAAGAAGTTGGATATAGTATTTCCTGGAAAATATTAGATGCTATGGAATATGGCGTGTTGCAAAAAAGAAGACGAGTCATCGTTATCGGCAAAAGAGGTAATAATAAATTTGATTTTCCTGAACTTGAAAAAACAGTTAATAAATGGAAAATAAAATCTGATTTATTTGCTGATTTACCTGATTTAAAACCAGGAGGCGGGGAAAAAATAATGGGATATAAAACTGGGTTAACAAATTATCTGGAAACATTTGAAATCCGGAATGGAGTGGATTTTGTTACCCAGCATGTCACCAGACCACATAATGAAAGAGACCTTTCAATTTATGAAATTGCAATACAAAAATGGTTGAAAAATGGTGAAAGATTAAAGTATTCAGATTTACCAGACCATCTAAAAACACATAATAACCAGAAATCTTTTTTAGATAGGTTTAAAGTTGTAGATCCGGATGGGTGTTCTCATACTGTGGTTGCTCATATAGCTAAAGATGGACATTATTATATTTATCCTGATTTTAAGCAGATTCGATCTTTGTCTGTTCGTGAAGCTGCAAGAATTCAGTCATTTCCTGATGATTACTTTTTTGAAGGTGGTAGAAGTGCTGCATTTCGACAGATAGGTAATGCTGTACCTCCATTGATGGCAAAAAGTATTGCAGAATCAATAAAAAAACTTCTGACAAATATTAAATAAATACGAATATGAATAATGAATTTGACTATTCAAACTTTGAAACTGCACTGGCAGAACCAGATGCAAGCTCGATGATTGAAACTTTTCGAGCTATAGGTTATTCAATAGAAACTGCAATTGCAGATATTATAGACAATTCAATAACTGCTGATGCAAAAAATATCTGGATAGATTATATTTGGGAAGGGCCAAATACGGTTTTATCAATTCTGGATGATGGCAATGGAATGAACAATGAACAGTTAATTCATGCCATGCGACCTGGATGCAAAAATCCTCTTGACATAAGAGATAGCGATGATTTGGGAAGATTTGGTTTAGGATTAAAAACAGCTTCATTTTCTCAAACCAGAAAGTTTACAGTAATTTCAAAACGGATTGATTGTAAAATTTGTTTCTGGAGTTGGGATCTGGATTTCGTTAACAAATTACACTCATGGAGTCTGATAAAATATTGCCCCAAAGAAAGTAATTTTACTGAAAAAGTCGAGCAATTGACCTCTGGAACATGTGTAATGTGGTGGGATCTAGATAGGATAACAAAAGATACTAAAGAAGATAGCGATGATTCAAAAAATAAGTTCTTAGAGACTATGGAAATCGTAAAATCACATCTTTCCATGGTGTTTCACAGGTTTATTGAGAATGGTATAAATATATTTTTCAAGGGCAGAAAAATAGAACCATGGGATCCTTTCATGATAGAATGTGATGGATTGCAACCAAAACCAGAAGTCAAATTTCAAGACGAACAAATAATTATTAAAGGATTTGTTCTGCCCCATAGATCAAAACTATCATCTGAAAAATACAATTATGGAAAAGGCCCAAAATGTAGCTGGACTGCGCATCAGGGATTTTATGTTTATCGCAAAAGACGTTTACTTGTTGCAGGAGACTGGCTTGGTATGTTTAAAAATGAGGTGCATTACGATTTATGCCGAATTCGAATAGACCTGCCAAACAATGTTGATGAGGATTGGCAAATAGACATTAAAAAATCAATTGCTAGACCTCCTTTGAAATACAAAGATCAAATAATATCAGTTGCAAAAGAAGTTAGAACACAAGCTTTAGAAGTGTATCGACATAAAGGAAAAATATTAAAACGAAAGTTATCCAAAGATGAATATTTTCCATTTTGGGAAGAAAGAGCAAGACATGGAAAAAGGTTTTATAAAATAAATCGTAATCATCCGATATTAATTGAACTATTCACCAGATCAAATGGTTTAAAAGGTGATATAGAGAAGGTTTTACAATTTATTGAAGAAACTATTCCTGTGCCTTTAATAACACTTCAAGAAAATGAGAATATTCTACCACATGGCCAGCCATTTGAAGGAAAAGATCATGATGCTGTTAGAAATGCAATGAAAACAATGTATCAAAATCTAATAATGAATGGAAAAACAGATGAGCAAGCTAAATTATTTATTTTGAATATTGAGCCTTTTAACTTTTACCCACAATACATAGAACAATTAGGTATCGAATAATGTATCAGAATGCAATTAGAACAATAAGAACACTTTTACCCCAATCAGGTTCAATTTCCCCGACTCAAGTAGTACAGGCAGTAGAAACCATTCTTAAAATTGAGGTTTATAGTGGGCTTGATAAGGCTTCTTTAATCCGACATATCGAAGAATTATATAGGATCAGACAAGATGATTTCCAGATAATTGAAAAAGATGAAAGAAGAAACCCCTGGCTTAATGAAAAAAGATCTCAGATTGATTTTCAAAATGGTTTTTGGGGTCGTTACAGGGATTATCTGGGAGATGAGAAAAATTTTGCTCCTGATACGATTAACAAACTTGATAGGTTAACAGATAAAATTCTTGACAGTTTATTTGATCCAACAAAAAAGATTCAAATAGATAAAAAAGGATTAGTTGTCGGCCAGGTACAATCAGGAAAAACTTCAAATTACACTGGTTTAATTTGTAAAGCAGCCGATTCTGGTTTTAAATTAATAATTGTTCTTGCTGGTATTCACAACAACCTTAGAAGCCAGACTCAATTAAGGCTTGACGAAGGATTTTTAGGATTTGATACCCAACATGCAAGAGCTTTCGATCAAAATAATATTCGTATTGGTGTTGGTCGATTAGGGCGTACACCTTATGCACCACATTCTTTAACTTCGAGTCTCGAAAAGGGGGATTTTACACAAGGTGCTGCAAATGCACTTGGCTTAAATTTTGAAACAAATGAACCAATAATTGCTGTAATTAAAAAGAACCCACATGTATTAAGAAGAATTTATCAGTGGTTGTCAGCACAGGCAACGGAGGATACTGATTCTGGTAGAATAATTAGAAATAAGTCTTTATTATTAATTGATGATGAGGCAGATAATGCTTCAATCAATATTTCTAATGACCCTGATAAAAGAAGTACAATCAATGAATGGATAACTCAAATATTGAAGCTGTTCGGCAAAAATGGGTATGTTGGATATACTGCAACCCCATTTGCCAATATTTTCATACCTCTTGAAGATGATAATCTATTCCCAAGAGATTTCATAATTAACATTCCAGCTCCTTCAAATTATATTGGTCCTGAAAAAATATTTGGATTTAATTTTGTTGAAGACGATCAAGAATCTGATACGGTTCTGCCATTAATAAATCGTATTAATGATCATGACACTTTTGTTCCAGATCGTCATAAAAAAGATGATCAATTGCCATCAGAATTACCAGATTCTTTAAAGCGTTCTATTCGTTGTTTTATAATAACCTGTGCAATAAGAAGACTTAGAGGACAAACTACAGTGCATAATTCTATGCTTGTTCATGTGTCTCTTTATCCTCGATGGCATGATCATATTGTCGAGCTGATTGAAAATCAATTCAATTTTTATAGAAGAGGAATTGACCAGAATGATCCAGACGTTATTGAAGATTTCAGAAATACATTTGAAATTGATGAAAACGGTTATAAATCTTATGTGACAGTTTCTAATCAAATAATTAACTCAAAATTGGCTATAATCGACTCCCAAGTTCAACTACATATGTGGGAAGATGTTTTATTTCATTTAAATGATGCTGCATCAAGAATTGAAGTGAAAGCAATTCATGGAGGTTCAGGTGAAGCTCTTGATTATTATGAACATAAAAATGGGCTATCTGTTATTGTTGTAGGGGGAAATAAACTTTCCAGAGGTATGACTCTTGAAGGGCTATCTGTAAGTTATTATTTGCGAGCTTCTAGAATGTATGACACATTAATGCAAATGGGCCGCTGGTTTGGTTACAGGGCTGGTTATGTCGATCTATGCCGATTGTTTACAAGCAGGGAAATAAATGAATGGTACTGCCATATAACACATGCGTCAGAAGAATTACGAGAGGAATTTGATTATATGTCAGATGTTGCAGGGTCAACGCCTGAACAGTACGCATTAAAAGTCCGAACTCATCCCGGAGTGTTACAAATTTCTGCATCCAATAAATTACGTTCTGCTGTGACAGTTCAAATTTCATGGTCTGGTAGGTTAGTAGAATCATATGAACTCAAAAAAGACATTAAAGTAATAAAAAATAATTTAAGTAATACTCAACGATTTATATCCAGTCTCCCCGGCAATTTTATGCTAAAAGAAAATGGCTATCTATGGTATGACATTCCTGCAGATGATATAATTTCTTTTTTAGGCGGGATTCAGTCAATGGAAAATTTGAAAGGTTATGAACCACAAAATTTAATCCGTTTCATAAATAACCAATTACCAAATAAGGAATTAATTCAATGGAGAGTTGCATTAATGCATAAAAGCAAAGCTTCAGCTACCACTGACTTCCAAATATCCGGCACAACATATAAAATAGGTCAATGGAAAAGAACTCAATATCATCCCAATTCAAATGATAGTGTTTATTATTTAAGAAAATCCCACATAATCAGTCCAAAGGATGAATTCATAGATTTGACAATGCAAGAATATGAAAATGCAATGGAATTAACTCGTAAACATAGACTAAAGCTAAAGAAAGGAAGAGAACCTGCTTATCCCAATGGTGAAATCGTTAGAAATGAAATCAGGCATCCAAAAAAGCCTTTGCTTATTATTTATTTACTTGACCCAAAAGAGAGTGAAACAGGACTTTCAGACAATAGTAATCCATTTGTCGGATATGCTATCAGTTTCCCAAAAAGTAATTATAACGTTTTTGAATCCTTTGCAGTGAATGAAGAATTGCTTGATCTCTTTGATATAGAAGATAATTTTGATGACTATGAAGATTATGAAGAAAATGAAGATTGATACAATTTGGGAAGAACTTGAAAAGGACGAATCTTTTCAAACCGGATTGTTATACAAACGCTATTCTGCAAAAGTAAAACCTGATATTTTGGTGGCTTTGAAAGCTCCTGAAAAATTACGATGTATTTCATTTCTTATTTGTTCTTCTTTCAACCTTGATACAAGTAAATTGAATAAATTCAAGGACATAAAACTTGAAGTATCGAATGATGAAAAAAATTCAAACAAACAAGCTCTTCTAATTTTATTACTAAATACGCGACATAAAGATATATTTTCAACTCTTTGTGAGGATTTAATATCTGTAGTTTATGAAATAAATGATGATAATATATTAATAGACAAACTTCTAGAACGCCTTGCAAAATGGCAGTCATTATTTGAGAAGCTTGGACATCATGGCCTTTCCGAGGAAGCCCAGAGAGGTTTGTTTGGCGAACTATATTTTCTTCGAAAATATCTTTCAAATTCTCCAGATTACGTTAAATGTATAAATACCTGGATGGGTCCTGAAAATGCGATTCAAGATTTTCAATATTCAAACTGGGCAATTGAAGTAAAAACCACACATGGTAAAAATCATCAAAAAATATTTATTAGCAGTGAAAGACAATTAGATGATTCAATAATACCCAATATTTTCCTGTATCATCTATCTCTTGATGTTCGAATGGGATTCGGTGAAACATTAAATTTCATAATTGAAAATGTTTTCAATCTACTAGCCGAAAATTCATTTGCCACAAACCTCTTCAAATTAAAATTAATGGAATATGGCTATTTTGACATACATAAAAACTGTTATAATGATAATGGATATACTATTAGACAAGAAAATATTTATTATGTAATTGGAGATTTTCCAAGAATTACAGAAAAACAAATCCCAGCAGGAGTGGGAGATGTAAAATATTCGATCATACTAACCGAATCTGAATCGTGGAAAATTAATGAAGTAAATCTTTTCAATAAAATTTCCGAGAACTGATACAAATGTTTGAAAATAATGAACTGCAAAAATTTTATACTGACATGCAGGAGGAAATTAAATCCGGTCTTGTATCAGATGAAGAAGGCACTACCCCAGAACAAATATATACTGAAAAAGTTCTTTCATTATTAGCTGAGGCGGGAGAAACAGAAAATTATAGAGTTTGTTATGATGAAAAGGTCAGTAAAAGAGGAGTTATACATAAAGTAAATGGATATTCACTTTATGAAACCTATGACAAACTTGACTTGTTTATAACATTGTACTTTGACAATGACGAAATTCAATCTGTGACTAAAACAGAAGCTGAAAAAGCGAACGATAGGCTATTAAAATTTTTTAAAAATGCGATAAATAAAAATTATATCAATGAGATTGAAGAATCGTCACAAATTTTCGACCTTGCACATACTTTAGCGAGGGTTAAAGATATAAGAGAATCATTGTCAATAATAAATATATTTTTAATAACAAATGGTCAGATAAAATCAGATATAAAAACGTTTGAAACTGTTGAAAAATATTCTGTTTTTTATAGGGTAATTGACATTAATTACATGTTCAATATTTCAGATAAGGAAAGAATTCCAATTGAAATTAACTTTTCAGAAAATGGTTTTCAAGTGCCCTGTATTGTAAATGATGGTGCTAATGATGAGTATCAATCTTACTTAGGAATAATTTCCGGAAATGCTTTAGCTGAGATATATGGACAATATGGTGCGCGATTATTAGAACAAAACGTTCGTTCATTTTTGCAATTTACAGGAAAATATAACCGAGGTATTCGTGATACTATATTGAATGAACCCCATATGTTCCTCGCTTATAATAACGGTATTGCTGCTACTGCTGAGGAAATTGAATTAGTTGATCTCCCTGACAATAAAGGCAAAGGAATCGGTTATGTAAAGGATTTGCAAATTGTTAATGGAGGTCAGACAACAGCATCAATTTATCACACATGGAAACAAAATAAAAACGTTGATACTTCAAAAATATTTGTACAATTAAAACTTACAATAATAAAAAACAAAGATAATTTTGGAACAATAATAGGAAAAATTGCAGAGTTTGCAAACACACAAAATAAAGTATCGGCTGCTGACCTGAGTTCAAACAGGGAATATTACATAATACTTGAAAAATTATCAAGAACAATCTGGGCTCCGCCTTCAAAGGATCAGGTTCAACAAACACACTGGTTCTTTGAAAGAGCAAGAGGTCAATATAAGAATGCAAGATTACGGGAAGGTTTTACAAATTCAAAGAAAAAAGCTTTCGACTTAATGAACCCAAGAAATCAATTATTGACAAAAGAAAATCTTGCAAAGTATCTTAATCTCAAGGAAGAAATATTCACAAAAGGGAATAAACTTGTAATAGCACCCCATATTATTGTCAGGGGGAATGAAAAAAACTATGCTTATTTCTTAAAATATAACTTTGACGAAAAGCCAGATAGTATCTTTTTTGAGAATCTCATTGCACATGCAATATTATTTAAGAGTTCAGAAAAAATATATGGTATCAAGCCAAATGCTTTGGGAGATATGCGTTATATAACAGTACCTTATTCAATTGGCTGGCTTGGTTTAAAACTTGATTATAAGCTTGATTTATATAAAATCTGGAAAAATCAAGAAATAAGTACTGCTTTAAAAACAATACTTAAAGAAATTATGATTGCAGTTGAACGATTTATCATACATACTGCCCCCGGATCATTGTATGGCGAATGGGCCAAAAAAGAAGAATGTTGGAATCAAATCATAAAAGAAGATTTCGGAATCAACCTTAATATTCTGTCAGATGATCTTGAAACTGATGATTCTCCCCGGCGCAAAAATATGACCGATTCAGATATTGAAGACAATTTAATGAAGAGTGAGCTTGAATTAATTAAATCAATTCCTCTCAACAAATGGAATGAAATAAACAAAATGGGGGTTTTTATCGAAGAACTCACTCCAACTTTAAAAAACAGGGCAATTAATATTCAATCTACACTTAAAATGAAAAAACAACTGTCTGAAATTCAACGAAAGGACGCAATTACAATAATTGACATTATTGTTCACAAATCTCCTGATTTCTTTGACGAAAATGATCCAAACAACGTAAATGTGATAATCAATAAAAATGAAATTACCAGCGAAAATAACTCAACTGAAGAAAATGAGCTAACCAATGAAAATCAAATAAATGCTGATGAGGTCATTCCAACACAGATGACAACTTCCTTGCTGAGAAAGATGGTAGATTGGGATATAAAGACAGGAGTGCTTTCACCAAAACAGAGGTTATATGTATATAAATTTGTTTATGAAAATAAAAAAATGAATTCTTTCGATGAAAAAAATCTGGCAAGATATTTGCAGACTCTGGTAAACGCAGGATTTGATGTTAATTAGAGTAAAAATATTAACTTGTTATTTTCATCCATGAGGTATCTTTTCAATTTTTTTCAAATTCATAATTTTTTCATTCAATCTTGAAGTAAAATAAGAACAATTTTTCTTTAAAATACAGCATTTATGGTCGGGATTTTTTGGAGTACAAACAATGGCTGCAAAATCAAGTATGGCAAGATTTGCATCCCGGCTTTTCTTGGAAGATGAATAAACTTTTGCGATATTAATTATATGTTTATCTCTACGCCCTTCTTTTGATGTTTCTACACCAAAATATCTTTTAAAAAGTCTAACAATATTGCTGTCAACTATCCACTCCTTTTCATTAAATGCCATGGATAATACGGCGCCTGCCACATAATCTCCCACCCCCGGTAGCTCAATAAGTTCATTTCTTGTATGAGGAACTTTTCCATAGAATTTTTCCTGTATCTGCTGCGCCACAGAAATAATGGAAGGAACACGCCATCTCAAACCAAGAGGATAAAGTATTTTTTCAATGTCTTTTTTATCAGCTTTTGATATTGAATATGAGTCCGGATATTTATTAAATAACTCAATATAAACATTTTTAACTTGATCTGCATTAGTACGCCGGAGCATAATCTCTGCTATTAAGAGTCTAAATGGGTCATCTGTTTCTCGCCAAGGATAATCTCTTTTATTTTTTTCAAACCATTTCAAGATGTAATTTCTAAATTTATAAATTTCTTTCTCAGATGGTATGTTTTTAAAAAAATCAGGGGTCATAAATAAGTCTTAATTTTGGAAATCATGATTACTTCGATGGGTCAAATTCCCCTTTAAATCGAATCAAACCCCTGACAACCTCAGGAATCGTTTTTTCTTTGCTTGTTCGATGATTCATTAACCATTCCCAATCAGATTCATAGATTCTAATCGGGATTGTTTTTGGCATATTCCCTCGCCTCGTTAATTTTTTCTTGTGCTTCGATAGTAAGATTTTCCAATATAAATGCGTCTGATTCAATTTCAGGCAATGATTCTGCTAAATCCTCAATAGTAGCATCCATTATTATTTCGTCATATTTGTTTATTATATCTTCTTCAGTTACCATTTAATTTTACTCCTTATCAATTAGAAGTGTAACAATTACTACTATGTTACAATATTAATTATAGTTTATGCTTCAGAGCAATGGCCAGATATCATTATGAAAAATCTTTCTAAAATTGATGATCGAAGGAATAAACTTCCTCCAGTATCTTCCTGACTTCTTTGAGAACATATTCGTCTATAACAAGCGAAATTATTCTGAACCAAAATAGACAGGCAGAAGAGATGCGTTTTTCTATCTGCATCATGGAAAAACTTAATCATCACCGAAGGTCTCCATGTAGAGTCCACGGCGAACGGTGCGTATATCCTTTAATATTTTTCCTTTTGTGATACATTTCTGATTTGCCTGTTCCTGCATTCTCAAGAAAAGTTCGGGAATTTCAGACGCTTGTTCCCTCAATAAATGCGCGGGAATTAGTATTACCATCTCAATGTCTTCTGCCATGCATCCTTAAGCACATCGATCCCTTCGCTCAACACCACTTTCTCCCCGTCCATCACACTAAAATTTAGCTGCGCTGTGACAGTGCCAACATCCGCGAACACATTTCCTTTCATGAGCGTTTCGAATCTCTTCACATTTCTAGGCGCCACTGTGACCACAAAGCGGCTCTGGGATTCTGAGAATAATATCGTATCAGCACGCTTGATGTTCTCAACAGGAACTTTCGTTAGCTCGATAGTCATCCCGAGATCACCTGAAAATGCACTTTCAGCCAGCGCCACGGCAAGACCACCGTCAGAACAGTCATGGCAGGAGGCCACAACGCCGGAATTTATGGCTTTTTCAAGAGCAATATATAATTTTCTTGCAGAACTGGCATTCACTCTTGGTACGTCGTTCCCGATAAATCCAAGAGATGCATAGTATTCCGAAGCTCCAAGTTCGTCTTTCGTCATTCCGAGTACGTAAACCCTGTCATCAGGATGCTTGACATCCATTGTCACTGCTTTTCGCACATCTTCTATTTTACCTATCGTTGAAAAAAGAACAGTTGGGGGAATGGATATCTTCCTGCCCCCTATCTGGTAATCGTTTTTCATACTGTCTTTGCCTGAAATGCAGGGAACTCCATACGCTTTCGTATAATCATACAGAGCCATGTTGGCCCTCACAAGCTGCCCGAGCTTATATTCGCCGTCAGGCGTTTTTTCTGATTTCTCAGGGTCGCACCAGCAGAAATTATCAAGACCTGCAAGATGATCAAACGAACCGCCCACTGCAATGTGATTTCGTACTGCCTCGTCGATGGCGCAGGCCGTCATGTGGTAAGTATCAATATCACCGTATCTCGGGCAGATGCCATTTGCAACAACAACTCCTTCCATGCTATCAAGCAGCGGGCGGATAACCGCTGCGTCACTCGGACCATCTCCCGTCAATGGTTTGATGACAGATCCTGCCTGGACTTCATGGTCGTACTGCCTGATGACATATTCTTTTGAACAGATATTGAGGCGCGAAAGGAGGTTTTTCAGAACCGCGGTCAAATCCACAGCACCGAGCACAGGCTCTTCAAACTTGCGCTGTATCCAGCAAGCATTCAGTTTCATGGCTGGAAGACCATTATGCAAAAACTCCATATCCAGGTAAGCCACATTCCTATCCCCGTATTTTACATGGAATTTGCCTGAATCTGTAAATGTTCCGATAACAGTGGCCTCAACGTCTCTTGTTTTGGCAAGAGAGAGGAATTCATCAATCTTCTCAGGAGAAACAGCAAGTGTCATCCTCTCCTGTGACTCGGAAACAAGGATCTCCCAGGGGTCAAGGCCTGGATATTTCAGGGGGCATTTATCAAGCTCGATCAGGCATCCTCCGCAAAGTTGCGCCATCTCACCAACCGATGATGAAAGGCCGCCTGCGCCGTCATCTGTTATAGACCCATATAATCCCTTATCGCGAGCCTCAAGCAGGAAATCAAGCATCTTCTTCTGGGTTATGGGATCACCTATCTGTACCGCGGTAACAGGTGAATCCTCGTCAAGTTGAAGTGACGAGAATGTTGCGCCATGGATGCCGTCTTTGCCTATGCGGCCCCCTGTCATTACTATGAGGTCACCACTATGGATCTCCTTTATGTGGGAGGGTTTTCCATTGATCACTGAAGGCATTATTCCGCCTGTTCCGCAATATACGAGAGGTTTTCCAAGATACCGCACATCAAAAACTATACATCCGTTCACTGTAGGAATGCCGGATTTATTCCCGCCATGTTCGACGCCGCGCCTTACGCCTTCAAATATCCTCTTGGGATGAAGAAGCCGCGGCGGCAGCTCTTTATCATAAAAAGGGGATGCAAAACAAAAGACATCAGTGTTAAATATCAATCTGGCACCTATTCCCGTACCCATGGGATCGCGGTTTACGCCAACAATACCTGTTATGGCGCCGCCGTACGGATCAAGAGCAGAAGGAGTATTGTGCGTTTCCACCTTCATGACAAGATTATAGTCATCGTTAAATTTGATCACGCCCGCATTATCGGTAAAAACAGAAACAAGCCATGGTTTGTTTATTTCCTTTGTGGCGCGCTTTATGAAAGTATTAAAAAGTGAATTTATTACAAGGTTTTCTTTACCGTCTGAATAAGTTATCCGGCTGTTGAATATTTTATGTTTGCAGTGCTCAGACCATGTCTGGGCAAGCACTTCTATTTCCACATCCGTAGGAAGTGTCAGCCCAATATCTTTTCTTTGCGTTCTTGTCTCTTGCGTATTAAAATATTCCTTAAGAGCGATCATTTCCCCATTATTCAAAGCAAGAAGTCTCTGCGTGCTTAATTCCTTTAATTTTTTATCACTGGTATTCAGGTCAATTTCCATGACTGTTGGTTTATGTTTTCCTTTTACGACAGGAAGCGGCAGATGTACACCTTTTTGTTTATCCCAATCAATACTATTGATTATTACCCATCGCTCAATAAGGGTGTTTGCAAGAAGCCCGCCAGCTATCTTTTCAGCATCTTCTTTTGTGATCTTCCCGTTTATCAGATATTGTCTTGAAAAATATACTCCGTTTATTGTGGTCTTAAGAATATCTTCAGATGCTTTTTTCGCAGTAGCTCCAACGTTATCAGTTACACCAGGTTTGAAGCCAACTTCAATGAGCCAGAAAAAATCCTTTGCAAGCGGTTTATGAGAATATTCCTGTATCACGGGATCTGCAAACAATTCTTCACCGAGAATCTTTACCTGTTCATTGGAAATATCTGCATCGATGGTATAAACATCAAGTGTCCTGACACTCTCCACATCTATGTGCAGGTCTTCAACTATCCTTTTTCTCGTGCTGTCTCCCAGCGCATCTTTTATCCCTTTTTTAAAACCGACTTCAATTCTGCTGGTCATTATTCATTCCTTTTTGTTGATCCTGGTTCTGACTCATCAAATGCGTTATATTACGAGAAGCTGATATAAAATAATATGTAATTAGAGCAAGAACTTTTGGATAAAATCAAAAATATGAGTCGAAAAAAAGAATGATGGCCAATTTATGATGCAATTATAATTTTTCAATTTTTATATGCAATTTTTGCACAACTTGAAATGCCGCTGGCAACAATATTAACTGCGTCAGGCAGAAAGATAAAAGAACTATTATAACGTCCAATTCGTTTATTCCAAACATATGTGAACCTCCTGATATATTCTAATATATTGTGCAATTTATGCACAATATGACAATATACCTTAAGGTATATATAGTTATCCAAAAGCGCAACATTTGCTCAAAAAGTCGAAGAATAACAAAATGAGAACTGAGTAGAAAAGACTATAACTGATGTTCGCAGCCTGCGCCCTGTCCTATTCCCTCGTCCACCCGTACATGGATTTTCGTGATATTATCTACTCCACTGGCTTTAAGGTTCTTTGCTAAATTGGATGTGAAATATTTGCACAGGTCTTCTGCACTTACAGAATTTGTGGGAAGGAACATAATATCTTCAAGTGGAAGCACATATTTTTTTTTGCTATCAATAATCCCAATCGATACGCTATCGCTTTTCTTTATCACGAGGCGTGGGTCTTTTTCTGCGATCAGGATCTTGTGGTCAAGCCTGTCGCAAATCCTGTTAACTATTCCTTTTACGGTCTCAAAATCAATAATGAATTCACCTTTCTGTTCGCCCTCGATCCTGACGCTGATCGCATATGTATGACCGTGAAGGCATCCGCATTTTGGGTGATTGGGGATGAAATGGCATGCTGAAAATCTCAGTTTTGCCATCCATCCGTCTATTTCAATGAACATGAGGTTGCTTAATTACTCATGTTAGTATAATCTTTTCTGAACTGTTCATCCTGTCTGAATAAATGTAATTTTCCTAATTAACCATGGCTAAAATATCGTCTACGTCCATTATTTTAATATTATCCATTTTTATTTCGTTTTTATTTTTTGTTATGAATATTTTTTCTGCTTTGATAAAAGTTGTTTTTTCCACGAATTTTTTTAGATCGTTGCTATCGTATTTTCCCCATTTTACTTCTCCAATGATAACCGCCTTATTTCTTACGGTTATGATGAAGTCCAGCTCTTTTGAAGGCGTTACATAATATTCTTTTTTTCCATGGTAGGCGCTGGCGAACAAATCCCCTATAATATTTTGGACTGCAAAATTTCTTAGTTTTTCTATAGTCGGCCTTGCTTCTTCAAAACTTACGTCCCTATCTTCAAAACCATATCGATCAGCAAGATAAAAAAAAGCCTCCATCATAGATGAAGACAATCGGTACATTTTTTTCTTTGAGGAAAAAATTGGCAGGGAATCCACCAGCCCCATGCCTTCCATATTTTTTATGTAAGGAATTATCAAAGAGCTGTCTGCCCGCTCGATCACCTTTCTGCCTGCAAGGATCGAGGCAATATTTTTGTAATCCAATTCGCCTGCTCCTATAAGTCTCAAAATAGCCTCGTATACCTTCGTGAACTCTCTTTCCTCTTCCGTAAATATTTCCCCGACAAGCGAAGGGACAGTGAATTTGGAATATTTCAAGAGATCATATATGACCTTCTCACTGTCGCTTTCTTTCATAAAAAAGGGGATAGTCCATGCATCTGCAAGATAAGGGGCAAGTTCAATTGCCTGCATCGCATCCATTTTTTTTGAAAGCTCCCTTAATATGTTCACTGGCCTTATCAGTCCGAGCTTGTACTGCATAGCCAGTCCAAGGAGCGGTGATTTGCTGCCAAACAGCTTTTTTATTACCCTCATGCTGGAGCCGGAAAGAATAATCTTTCCTTTTGGATGAAGAGTTGATATTCGCTCAATAACAGATTCAGGAAGCCTCTGGAACTCATCTATCACCACTTTTTTATCAGCAAGAAGCAGCTCCGATACTGCCTTTGAAAAATCATCCATATTGTTTATTGTGCTGATGATGAACTTTTCTGCTAAAATGCTGCCGTCCCTGTTTACCCTGAAAAAGACATCGTATTCCAGGAAGTTCTTTATCAAAAATGTTTTTCCAACTTTTCTTCTTCCATAAATTAATATCCAGCCGTTTAATTTTTTTATTTCATCGGACTCGTCCCTGTATATAATTTCTGAACCCATATTCATGAATGGTGGTTCAGGATTTATATAGCTTTGCTTTACCTGGGACTGTTTTGGAGTTATTGTAATCCATGTGAACATTCACTTCAGATATTATGTGGTTGAAAATTTAGAAATTATCATTTCAATTTGCCAACCACCACTTCATCGGGTTTACATTTATTTTATATTCCATAATATCATCAACTGATACATGGAAAGCCCGGATTCGCTATTCAGCGGAAAAAGCGATGCCCTCTGCATCCTTTGCCGCGGTTCAAAATTACTATGCGGCAAACAGAGGTGTCCGGTCCTTGTCAAATTCTATTCGAACGTAAAGGTCAAACCGCTGACAGATAGCCTGAATATCGATGGCTCTTCCCCGCCAGGCGTTTTTATAGGCAGGATCGGCTATCCCTACGTTTCAATAGGGCCTCTCATTCCACCGACACATGGGGATACCACTCTTCTTGATACCCCTGAAATGTGGATCGGGAAAAGTATCGATGAGATAGTGGATTTTCGCTCGCAGCTTGTCCGGGGAAAACATCTTGTTCATATAAGAGACCTTGACAGCAGCCGCATCGTAGAAGCTACCCGCGAGATGGCTCTTTGTGCGTCCCCTATTGATGTAGAGGCTGAATTTCTGAAAAAACCACATACAAGGCTTGTACTTGATGATGAAGTGCAGCCTTTTGGCCCTACGGCTCCGCTTAAAAAGATCGATGTTGGGAACACAAAATTCGACCAGAGGATGGAAAAAGCATATAATGATACTGACCTCAAGGCAAAGGAGGCCGTCCTTGAGCTTTATAAAAAAGATACGATCATATCAAGCATCCAGAAAGCGTTCTCTGTGGGTGCATTCGGGGAAGGAAAAGCGCGCCGCTTTGTTCCGACAAGATGGAGCATAACAGCAGTTGACAGCATGATCGGCGCGAATCTTATGGAGAAGATGAAGGATTTTCCCCTTATAAATGAATATCTTGTTTTTGAATCGTGGCAGCTTGATAACAGGTTTGTCGTGGTGATGATTCCCCGCGCCTGGAGCTATGAACTTATTGAGGCATGGTATCCAAATACTGTATGGAACCCGTTCGGGAAAGATGTGGCGATAATGTCATCCTCCGAGGGTTATGAAGGGCGCACGACATATGCTGAGATCGGGGGCTGCTATTATGCTGCCCGGCTTGCAGTTAATGAATATCTTATCAAAGAAAGACGGCAGGCACGTGTTGTGATCCTGAGGGAAGCACATCCGGGTTACATAATGCCAGTGGGCGTATGGAATGTAAGGGAAAATGTTCGGGCAGCGCTAAAAGCGCCGCCGAGGAAGTTTTCATCCCTTGATGATGCTTTTTCATACATCTCTACAAGGCTTGTTATCCCGAAAGTGCGATGGATCAAGGAGAGCACGATTTTGAAAAATACGTTATACCAGAGAGGACTGGAGGATTTTTTTACATAAATGCTAAGGTCATCAAATGATAAAAGAAGTAAAAGTAAAAACTGCTCTCTCGCCTTCAAAACTTCCCGGGCTTGAATATGCCCTCAATCCATACAGGGGCTGCGAACATGCCTGCGTTTATTGTTATGCCCCATCTGTCATTCACTGGGATAAGGAGAAGGGGGAGTGGGGCGAGCTTGTAGAAGCAAAAGTGAATCTGCCACGGATACTTTCAAAAGAACTCAGGGTAAAGAAAAAAGGTGTTGCGGGGCTTGGAACTGTTACTGATCCATACCAGCCGGCTGAGAAGAAGTATGAAATAACGCGCCGGTGTCTTGAACTGCTGTTATTGCATGATTTCCCGGTTTGCATCCAGACCAAGTCTTCTTTAGTGTTGAGGGATATGGATTTACTTAAGAAGTTCACAAACATCGAAGTGGGCATAACCCTGACAACGCTTGACGACAGCGCGAGGGTAAAAATGGAACCTGGCGCATCCACTGTTGAAGAAAGGCTGCGCACGCTGGAGGAACTATCGAAAAATGGGATCAATACCTGGGTTTTTTTGGGGCCAGTGATGCCGTATATAACTGATGTTGATACGCTGGTTGATTCTATTGCAAAGGTGAAACCTAAGTATGTGCTTGTAGATAAGTTGAGGCTGAAGGAAGGGGTGTGGGAGAAAGTCCGGGGATTTATTGCGGAGTTTAAGCCTGAGCTGCTTGCTGATTATGAAAGGATTTTTTTAAGAGAAGAGGATTATTACACCGAGGTTTTTGAGAAGGTTTTGAGGGGATGCGAGGAGAAGGGAGTGAGATGTGAGGTTAATAGGTTTGGGGATTGAGTTTTTGAAACATAGCGAAACACGACCTATACCTGAATTCTACCAATAACTACAAAATTGTAACCCTACTTTGACAGTTAAAAAATCCTATTAATCGGGTATGTCTACTTTTTTTGCATGAAAATCAATTTGACAGTAACAAAAAATTAACTCTATGTCTTAACTTTTTGCCATATTATTCCTTCATTTTGCAATAAAATCAGCTTATTTATCAGGTCAAAATTGGCAAAAATATACTTTTTTGACTTGTTTATTTCGAAATTCACTGTAACTGTCAAATTCATCAAGCTGTTTTTTATGAATTTTGTCGAAGTATTCTTCAATTCCTTGATCTCAAATCGTATCAAAGAAATAAACAGCTTGTAACTCAAATAAGCTTGGATGATTGAGTTTATATCTTTGCCTTTCTTTTTATATTTTTCAAAAACACCTGGAAGTTGTAACTTTTCATATTTTTTTCTCACAGCAAGAATTGTTCCAATAGGAAAGCATATATTCTCATTTGGGATTATTTCATGTGTCCTTAGTTTTGTTTGATATGTCATCAATAACAAGCATGCTGAGGACAATCATATTATTTACCTGTCAAAGTTAGGTTTCTAAGGTGTGCAAGATGATAATAAAAAGTCTCCTATCTGGCGAGGTCAGTATAATATCGGGATATCTTGTTTTATTACCGATACCGATATATACATTTGATACTCATATCGTTATAGTTAAATTATGTCCGATACCGATAGTTCATTGATCCATGAGAAACTCCTGGCTCGCATCGAAGAAAAAATGCGCCGCCTCAACTCGCTGCGCCCTCTTCCGACAGATGCTGTCAAAAGATTGCATGATGAAATACGCCTTCTTCATACCTATCATTCCAATGCAATAGAAGGGAATACCCTGACTCTTTCTGAGACAAAGCTTGTTCTTGATGAAGGCACAACAATAGGAGGAAAATCCCTGCGAGAGCATCTTGAAGCAACAAATAATGCAAGGGCATTTGATTTGATCGAAGATATTGCAAAGAAAAAAAAGCCAATAGACCATGTTACAATCCAGCAAATTCACGAGGTTGTAACTGCTGGCATACTCGAAGAATCAGGCAAATACCGAAGCAAAAATGTCAGGATCACTGGCGCGGTAAAAACTCCGCCGGACTGGTCAAAGATAGTTAAGCTGATGGATGGGCTGACTGAGAAAAAATCAGGAAGCAAAACACATCCGGTTGAAACTGCTGCATACCTTCATCACAGATTTGTCCAGATCCATCCATTCATTGATGGCAACGGAAGAGTGGCACGTTTACTTACAAACCTGTATTTGATCACATGGGGATATCCGGCCATCTTATTGAAAAATGAAGACAGGGGGAAATATTACAAATTCTTAAGGGCTGCTGATGCCGGGAACCTTGGCACTTTTGCTAATTTCATTGCAAAAGCCATGGATGAGAGCCTGACAATGTATCTTTCAATCTATGGAGGGATTGATGAATTGCTGCCATTGAAAGAGCTTGCGAAAGGAACTCCTTATTCCCAGGAGTATCTGAGCCTGAGAGCAAGACAGGGAATTCTGGATGCTGTGAAAACCGGGAAAGCATGGTATTCATCAAAACGGGCTGTGGAGGAGTATCTATCCAAACATGGGATGAAGTGAATGGAAGATTCAAATACTTTTTCCAAATACCGACCACACGAATACACCCGTTATTACCAGCGCAAGCACAAAACTCGCAAAAAAGCCGGCTGTGAACCCTGCCACGGTAATGATCATGCCGGTCACCAGCGGGCCCATCGAGTGCCCGATATCCATTGTTGATGAAAGAGCCCCCATGGACGCGCCGATCTCTTCACTTCTGGCAATATCGGCGACATACGCGCTTGTTGCTACTGTGGACAGGGAAATCCCAAGACCCGTTCCGATGCTGATCGCGATGAACTGGGTAAATGATGAAGAGAGCGAAATGGCGGCGATCGATATCCCTGACAGGAGGAGACCTGTGCATATCTGCAGGCGCTTATCAATGCGATCAGCGATCCAGCCGAATACTGGTTTTGTGATCGCGATCAGTAACACCTGCACCGCAAAGATGATGCCGGTCTGGTACGGATCAACAGCCTTGGATGCGAGGAATAGCGGCAGGAATGTTTCGAATGTTCCGAATGCAAAATAGGTCGCCATATCGACAAGAGCGACAGCACGAAGCCTGCTGTGGGAAAAGAAATCAACAAAGCTCTTCCTGAATATCGATAAGGTGATAACTTTCAGCGGCCTGTCATTCCTCTCCCCGTAGAACAGGGTCATCACAAAGACAGGAACCGCAGCCAGCGCGGCAGCAACATAGACCATCCTGAACCGAAAAATACCAGGGTACGCGGCAAAGAATGACAGGATCATGCCGCCAGCAAGGGGCGCAAATGTCCGGCCGATCAGGGTTGAGGATGCGTACTTACCGAGCATCTCTCCTTTTTTGTCAAAGAAGCGTTCAACAATGATAGCAGAGATGACAGGACCCAGGATCGCAGTCGCAGTACCATGAAAGAACCGAACAGGGATCATCCAGAGGGGCGCTTCAATGAACAGGTATAGCAGCGGAGCGACCAGGAATATCGCCCCCGCAGTGATAAGAAGGCGCCGCCTTCCGAGACGGTCCGAGAGGACGCCGACCGGAAAGCTGAACAGGATGCCGGCAAATGGCGAGATGGCGGAGATCAGGCCGATCACTGCATCACTTGACCCGATCGATTGCATAAATAGGGGTAGCACCGGGTTTTTCGAGATCGTGGTTGAAAATATCGCAAAAAAACCTAATAAGGAGATGTAGTACATCAATCGGCGGTCAGTGTCAGCGGATGTCGGGGTATGTTCGCCATGAGGTTCAGGGGATGTATTCGATAGCTTCAATTTAAGACTCCTTTAAAGCGTTTGGACAATTATGCCGCTTCTTAATAAAGCTGTCTGCATGGAGTCAGGATAATCCTATTTTTCTGCGATCTTTCAGACCAAACCAGTTATTTTCCGATTTTTCCGATGCTCCACCAATCCGCCATCAGCCAGTATCTCACGAAGGAAATCAGGAAGCTTCGTCGCAGTATATTTCACCTTATCATGCACGATTATTCCATTCTCCAGATATATCCCTATTGTATCTCCTTCTTTGCAATCGATCTTATAGTCAAGTTCTTAAATAATCGTAAATTGGTATTTTTACAAAATCCTGCTGAAATGCAGATATAAGTTGCTCTTTCAAATCGGCTTTATTGTTCCAATTTCTTATCGATTTTCTACATAGAATTCCTGCATATTTTTTGAGACATGATATGGGCCATGATCAATAACAATAACCACCTTTTTGAATTGATCTATAAGTCGAAGTAAAAAATTCTTAAAAATATCACTGTTTAATTTATCAGAAAGTTCATAAATAAAATGATCTGAATTTAGAGTTCCCATGACACAGTGTTTATCCTTTCTTTTATGCTCATATTTGATGACAGGTTGACCGCTTTTCAAGAACCACCCATATGTAGATATGGCTTTAGAGGGAAGATGCTTTCATCCAGAAATAAGATCTCATATCCATTTTCTGCATATGGTTGTACTCTTTCTCGGAAGTTTTTTTAAAATCTTCTTGAGCTTTCATACTGGTTTTTTTATGGGTTGGTCGTGGCTTTTGGCAAGATAAGCCGAGGCGGTGAAGAATACGTCTTACTTGAAGCGGTTTATAAGATACATCATATTTTTCTTTAATAAGCTGAATAACAAGTTTTGTTGTCCAAAATAAGAACGGATAGCCATGTTCTTCAGGAGATTTAAGAAGAATAGGTTTTAATTTTTCTATCTGCTCTTCTGTTAATCTCTTTGGTTTTCCTGTTTGCTTTATATCGATTTTTCTTGATAATCCTTCAATGTGTATGAGGTTTAACCAATCCTGAATTGTCGTTAAGGGATATTTTAATGTCTGGCCTATTTCATCGTATGTCTTCCCTTCTTTTCGAAAAATTGCAGCTAACAATCGTATTTTTGCTTTGGCATCTCTTTCTCTATGATAGAAATCAGTCAATTTTTTAATTGAATAATTCGGTAGAAATGTTTCTCCCTTAGGAACTATTGTCAGTTAAACCACCTCAGTCGACATAACCTCTAATAGGTCGAAGTGGTATTTATATATTACTAAAATTTAAGAACTATACTATAATCAGGTTGATGAGATGTTAAATGGGAACGTCTAAAAATCGAAGCCTCTTGCTTGTTATTTTTAATTTCAGATTCTCTTTATTTATGAAGGATTCTCGCAAGAAAAGGGTAATCTCTTCCAGTTGATGTGTCAAGACAGGGATTTCTTTGTTTATTTCCTCAAGCTTATGCCAATCAGAATCCGGAAGTAGTACAACTATTTTTTCTATGATGATAATTATAGTGACCATAATGGTTAAACAAATGGCCATGAAATTATTATGTGAGGAAAAAAATATGAACGGAAAATGCACAAATCATGTATTGTTAGCAGCATTGGGAATTCTCGTTTTACTGCTCAATACCAGCCTGACATTAGCATATAGCAATGGAATGACGAAACAGGATTTCGTAAATTTCATTGACGGAAGAACTATAAATTTTGACGCAATGTATCATGGAGGGTGGAACGATGAAACTCCCGATATATGGATAACTCCGGGAACTTACTCTATGGCTTATATGCACGTAAATAGTGCTGGAAAATTGTGGTATATTAGTATATCTTCTAAATCTTCTAATATTATAATATATGGAGAAGATAGTTCGAAGATATTAACTGATACAATTCCAAATGATGTGTTTACTTCAGCAACAAATGAACTTGCTCCTTATCTTAGAACAATCCCTGCACCAATACAACAAAAGACTAAACAGGATTTAGTAAATTTAATTGACGGAAGAACGATAAATTTTGACGCAATGTATCATGGAGTGTGGAACGATGAAACTCCCGATATATGGATAACTCCGGGAACTTACTCTATGGCTTATATGCACGTAAATAGTGCTGGAAAATTGTG
>CABMCA010000077.1 GCA_902384525.1 uncultured archaeon | reverse complement strand
TTGTGTGGGCTCGCGCGATGAACAGGTGGGAAATCCTTACTGCTCCAAGGTATGCTGTATGGCTTCGATAAAAAATGCCATGAAACTTGCTGAAAAATATCCTGATGCAAGGATATCGATACATTACATCGACATACGCGCAGGTGGAGAGATGTATGAGGAATACTACAAACGGGCGCAGGAACTGGGCATTTCATTCGTTCGCGGACGGGTTGCTGAAGTTGAGGAATCAGATGGAAAAACAATAATTCATTATGAAGATACTCTTTCTGGTGAGAAATGCAGCGATATCACGGACCTTGTTGTGCTTGCCATAGGTATGGAAGCTGATAAAGATTCAAAGCAAATAGGGAAGATGCTGAACCTCTCCACGCGTCCTGACCGGTTCTTCCAGAGCGCCCATCCAAAAATGCGCCCTGTGGAAACGCACACGAAAGGTATCTTCATTGCAGGATGCGCAAGCGGTCCCAAGGAAATACAGGTATCGATCGAACAGGGCAGTGCAGCCGCTGCGAAAGCATTAAGTCTTCTTTATAAAGGAGAAATTGATATAGAACCAGCGAGTGCTTATGTTATCCCCGACCTGTGTGATGGGTGCAGGATTTGTGAAAAAGTATGCGATTTCGGTCGCATCAAGGTGACAGACAGGAAAGCAAGCGTTGATGAAGTAGCATGCAGGGGATGCGGAGCATGCACAGCAGCCTGTCCAAATGGCGCTATCCAGATCAGGAATTATACGGATGAACAGATCCTGTCGCAAATAACAGAGGCAACAAAAGAGGGCAGCGAATTCCCATTAATTGTCGGGTTCCTGTGCCACTGGTGCAGTTATGCGGCAGCTGACCTGGCAGGAAGTCTGCGAATCCAGTATCCAACCAACATCCGGAACATCAGGGTATTATGTGCCGGAAGGATCAACCCGTCTTTTGTCCTTGAAGCCCTGCGAAGAGGAGCGGATGGCGTTCTTGTTTCAGGATGCAGGCTGGGGGAATGCCATTATACTATCGGGAACATTTGTGCAGTCCAGAGGATGAACGTACTTGGAAAGATACTGGTTGACCTTGGGTTCGATGAGCGGCGTTTCCGCGTGGCATGGATAGCAGCAAGCGAAGGTCTGAAGTTTGCCGAAATAGTGAAGGACTTCGTAAAGCAGTTAAAAGAAATAGGACCAATAGGCAGCGAGCTTAAGCAGGAGTAGCATGGGCGAAGAAGAACTCAATGTTACAGTGGAAAGCGATGTCAGGGATTCACATTTTCTCTTCACCCAGAAAACAGGGGAATCAAAAAAACTCCTTGATTATGATTACAAACGCTGCAATGGCTGTGGTTTATGTATCCAGGTATGCCCCAAAAAAGCAATTGAGCCCGGGCCGCTTATAGAAATAGCCACAGGATTGGACGCACCCCCTGTTATCATTGATCATACCAGATGTTCTTTTTGCGGTATGTGCGTCGCATTCTGTCCTGTAAGGTCGATCAGGATGACAATTAATGATAAAGATATTCTTGAGCTTGCAGAGTTTCCGCATCTTGATTCAAAAGTTGTGTTCAATGATAAATGTCTCCCCTGCCTGATATGTGAAAAATCATGCCCTGAAGAAGCTATCAGTATCGATCTGGCATTTGCAAAAAAAGAGACACTTGCTCCATTCAAAGAGGGAAAGGCCGGAGAGATCATAGTGGATATGGAAAAATGCACCTTATGCGGCGCCTGTACGGTGTTGTGTCCTGCTTTTATTCTTGTTGAGAAAAAAGCAAAAGCAGATGATCTCATGCCTTTTAGTGATCTTGTTGTTGATAAGGCAAAATGCGATTACTGCGGCATCTGTGTGCCCTTCTGTCCTGAAGATGCAATAAAAGTAAAGGGAGATTTTAACGAAGAAGAAATTAAAAAAATTGCTCCCGAAATCACAGGTACCATCAAGGTGGATAATGACAAATGCACCCGCTGCGGCTGGTGTGAGGCAGTATGCCCTTACGATGCGGCGCAAGTTTCAAAACCATTTGAGGGTGAAATAGATCTGATTGATGAAAAACTCAAAGGCTGCGACCCTATTGGCTGCCATGGTTGTTTTAATGTGTGTCCCTCGAAAGCATGGATCATCCCGAAGGATAAGAAAATAGATGTAGTAAAGGATTTTTGCACCTATTGCGGCGCCTGTGAGAAAGCATGTCATGTTGAAGCAATAGGAGTAAAGCGAAAATTGGCAAAATATACTCCTGTAGCCGATACGGCCTGGGCAAAAGACTGGAAAAAAGCGATTGCCAGCCTGACAACGCAAGAGCGAGGGCGTCCTGATGTATCGCGCTCGCTGCATGTGGAAAAAGAGGAAAAGAGAGCTGAACCGCCAATAATAAAGCCTGTTATTGATCCGGTGTTAAGGAAACTTGTGGATGAAAGGATTGAAAAAATGTCATCAATTCTTGGAAACAAACAGGTAAGGCATGTATGGGAAAGAAAAGACGCTAAGACGGCATTGGCGGAAATAAAGAAACGGATGAAAAATCCAAATAAAATGTCAACGTAGCCCAAAAATCAGCAAATAGTTATATGGTCCGGCATACGATTGTTCAAGAATTGTAAACCCATTTGCATTGCATATATTAATTACCTCTTTTTCATCAAATCGTTCTTCAAGGGGAGGGCCAGGGTCCATTTCAATTTTTTTCCAGTCTATGATCATTAGCCGGCCTTTATTTGTAACAACGCGTTTTACTTCTTTTAATATGGACAACTTATCTCCAAGCTCATGAAAAACATTGACCATTAAAAGTATGTCTACAGAATCATCGGGAAGCGGGATGAAAGATTCTTCTGAGAGAAGGGTTTCAATGTTTGTAATTTTTTCTTTTTTTATTTTATCCAGAAGGATGTCAAGCATTTCCTGCTGGATATCCAGTGCGAATACCTTTTTAACACGCTTTGATGCAGGAATTGAAAAAAATCCTGTGCCGCAACCCAGATCTGCAATCACCATTTCTCCTGTCAGTTCCAGCTTATCGAGAATAATTTCCGGATTTAAGAATTGCATTCTTTCAGGATTATCAAGAATACCAGCTTTCTTAACATCGAATTTATGAACCATATTCTTATTTAAGATGAACGTGCATGTGCTTAATGGTTTCTTTACGGGTAAATAGAACTTCTACATCAGGTCAGAGTTGATAATCAACGATTCATTTATATGACTTATTCTAAATATCATTTAAATAACGAAGATTATTTATAGGGTGAAAATACATTATAGATATTGTGTGATGGATCATTTTAATTGCAATATGTGAATTGATTGTATATCCAGACGCATAGAGGTAAAATAATATGAGGATTCGAGTAGTAAGTTCAAAAGAAGAAATTGAAACACTAGGGGCTGGGGAAAAAATAATTCATCTTGCTTTCAGGCCATCAAATAAAGATATCTTTGCATTGGTGCAAACATGCCCGAACGTTAAAGCAATTCATGTACCAAGCTCGTACATCAAGACCATTTCAGGTTCAACCAGGATGTTCCTGGAAATGCAGGGAATTTCCCTTCTGGAAGGAGATGTGTGGGGACACAGGAAAGACATCAATGAATATTCGGAAGTCAAACCAGCAGTATTCGAACGGATGGAAGAGCTTAAATCCGAAGGCTTGTCAGAATCGGCGGTACTTGACAGGCTTGGAAGAGAAACACGCCTCAGTAAAGATCTATTAAAATTCCTGTTAAAAGAAAAGGGTAAAAAGAAATAAAAACCTTTAAACCTTTTTTTCTATTTTTATCATCTTTTTCTGTATTTCATCAAGCAATTGCTCATCACTTTTGCCTTCGGTTGCAATTCCAAGATCTTTTGCCATAGTTTTGATCTTAGAGGTTGAATTTTCAACAGGTTTATTGTCTTTGCCGGGTTTACCGATATCACTTAATTCATTCTCGATCTCATTCTTTCCTTTTTTGAATTCACCTGTTGCCTTGCCAAGTGACCTGGCAAGCTCAGGGATCTTGTTTGCTCCAAACAGTACGATTATTACTATAGCGATTAATAATATTTCCATTAATCCGGGCGGCGCCATGATTATCCTGCAATATTTGGGGGGATTTTTGCTTCTTTTGATCTGACCTTCAAGCGTATCTCTTCAACAAGCTGCTCACTGGTCTTGTTTTGTACATCCAGGCCCATTTCAATTGCTAAATTGTGGATCTTTGTATCTTTCTCATCCATTGGTTCGCCAACTTTTTTAATTTCTCGTTCGGTTTCCATTTGTGCTTTCTTGAATTCACCAGTTGCTTTTCCCAGAGATCTGGCTAATTCCGGAATTTTATCCGGTCCGAAAAAAATTATGGCTACAACTAATATCAAAATCATTTCAGGAAGTCCGATTAGTCCCATAAATATTAATGTTATTTGCTCAATACTTAAATCTTTGCATTAAATAAATTTTCCTGGAAATTATTAATGAAATTTCTTATTAATCCGGAATAAGGCAAATCTCATCCAGATCGCTATTATAACTTATGATCCCGGCGTATCTGGTCCAATTTATCAATATCCTGAAATAACTTTCAATATCAGTCGTGGAGATTTTTGTGCGCAGGAAATCCAAGGCATCCTGCTTTTTCATTTTATGCGCGCTTGTGCTGATGAGCTTACTTTTCAATTCTTTGATCAATTCAACATCTGCAACCTTATCCATTATGATCTTCTTTCGTTCTCTTATACCGGCATCAAGGAGTTTTTGGGCATCGGGAGTGAGTTCTATATTGCCATCCATGACTTTTGCGAAACCGAGCAATTCTGCTCCGTCAATAGAAGGAAGTATTTCATCAAGTTTGAGATCAAAATCAGCCGCAAGCCTTGCTGCGTCTTCAATACCACCCGCGTCATTTACCGCTTCAAGGAGTCCAGTAATCTCGCTAATTGTTGATTTTGGGAAAGCCATGTTTCTATTCTATTAGTTATTCTATTAGTGAATTTAATATATTACGTTATTGGTGATTATAATAACAATTGTAAGCATTATTTTAATAATTTAACAGAAATTAATATATGTACTACAGGTCATAATAGCCTCATCCGATTATTAAACAAAAAGAGGCTCCAACATGGAAATAATTAAAGTCAGATGCAAAAATTGCCACACGGAAATGTACATACAAGATAGGCATGTCAGGGAAAAGATGTTCTGTACATTAGGGTGCATGAATTCATATAAATCACAGTCTCAAAAAACGGAATCCAATTGAGGGTATCTTTTTCTGGTTTTAAACTATTAGGTTCGATATTAGGTTTATATAGGGAATTCTATTTTTTTACATATAATTATAAAATATCTTTATTGAAAAGACGACTTAATAAAAAATTGTGGTTCCCTATATTTCATAAAAAATATTAACTTTTACACTATCAGTGAATACACCTTATCGACCCATCGATAGAACTCCGGATCCTTTCTATTGCGGGGCCTTTCCAGCTCTATTTTCAAATCTGCCACAATTTTACCGGGTCTTGGTGAGAGAACTATAATGCGGTTTGCCAGATATACTGCTTCCTCCACATTATGAGTTACCATAATTACAGCATCAGGGGGCATGTTTGCATCAGCCCATAATATTAAAAGTTCGTCTTTCAAATTCTGGGATGTCAATGCATCAAGTGATGAAAACGGCTCATCCATGCATAATAATACAGGTTCAACAGCAAGTGCTCTGGCAAATCCGACTCTTTGTTTCATTCCACCTGAAAGCTCTCTCGGATATACCTTTTCAAACCCGTCAAGTCCCACGGCCTTTATGTATTTGCAGGCAATCTCCCCCGCATCTTTCTCTTTTTTAGTTGATTCAAGAACAAGTTCAATATTTTCTTTTACCGTAAGCCACGGAAAAAGTGCAAAATTCTGGAAAACCATGGACACCTTTGGGTTATCCGGCGCAATTTCTTCGCCTTTAAAAAAAACTTCTCCTGAGGTTGGTTTTTCAAGTCCGACAATTATTCGTAAAAGAGTGCTTTTTCCACATCCTGATGGACCCACAATGCATATGAAATCGTTGTCTTCGACAGAAAAATTGATGTTATCCAGGGCTAATATTTTATTTCCTTCGGATTCAAATGTTTTGGATACATTTTTTATTTCTGCAAGCATCAAATGCCTCAATCGAATTTATATTTTGAAAATGCTTTCCTGTATAAAGGCTGCCATATAAGTCTGTTCAGAATTATAATAGTTATAGACATACCTATTACTGATAATAAGACCATGCCTGGATTTGGTGACCCGAATGTGGCTTTATCAAGCAGGTATCCTATTCCGAAAAGATGATATTCGCTGCCTTTAAAGACTATATATTCAGCAACGATCAAAGTGTTCCATCCACCGCCCCAGGCAGTAGTGCTCCCTGTAACGAATGATGGGAACATTGCAGGCAGAATGACTTTTCTCCAATATAATGTTCCTTTTATACCAAAAGAAGTGGCAACATTTTGCGCATCTTTTGGGATTGATCTCACTCCTGCTATCAGGTTAAAAAGCAAATACCATTGCATTCCAAGAAGTAAGAGAATAATTGCTGCGACCTCAAGACTGCCGTACCTTATAAAAATTACCACCATTGCAGGGAAAAGCGCAATAGCAGGAATAGATGCTGCAACTTCCATTATCGGGATAATGTACAACGATGCCTTACTGCTTTTTGCAATGAAATATGCAGCAGGGATCGTCCATATAACGCAGAAAACATATGCAGCACTTAATCTGAGGAATGAATATACGATAGCAAGAGGAATGGAATATGCATCATCAGGTATGTTCAGAAGCATTTTTGTGAAAGAACTGATGAAAATATACGCTATATAGGCAAATACCGAAATTAAAACGAGATAGCCTGTAATCTTAAGGATATTTTTGATAAGTCTATGCCCGTGGAATAGAATATACAATATTACGGTTATTCTTGAGAATGTCTCGAATATGGACCTGAATAATTGCTTTATTATCCTTAAGTCAAAAATGAACTCTCCTGGTTTTTTGTCACCCGAATAATCATATGTATATTTATTAGCCCATGACTGCATGGGTTTCCAGATAAATAATTCAAGTAAAAGGATAATAATTATAAGGGTCGATAAACCAACAAGCATAAGTGCCGTTTTTCCAGCGTATGTTGTATCTATCAAAAAGCTCCCAAGGCCAGGAAGCTTATATGATTCTGACCCTGCGGAAATAATTTCAGAGGCAACCAGGAAAAACCAGCCTACTGACCATGATATTATACTATTATAAACAAGTTTCGGGACACATGCAGGAAGAGTCAGGCTCTCAAGACGGTGCCAGCCATGAATCCCGAAACTATTTGCAGCCTCAGCAAGCTCTTTTGGTATGGAAGTGAGTGATTCATAAACGCCAAAAGCCATGTTCCATGCCATGCTTGTAAATATAAGGAAAACCGCTGCAATTTCAACTCCAAGCCTGCCATTTATAAGATTGATGAAAAAAAGAACCGCTGCAGGAAAGAAACCCAGAATAGGCACAGATTGCAGGATATCAAGGAATGGGAGCATGAACTTTCTTGCATTCTGATCAGTTGCTGCGATGTACCCATAGGAAAGCGCAAAGCATAGTGCAAAAAAATAAGCAAATCCCATACGAAGGATTGATGATGCGGCGTAATACGGAAGTAACTGGAGTTCAGGAAAATCAATATAATCAAAAAAATAGAATGCTAATGTTATTGAAATTAAAAACAATATAATTCCAAGGATAAAATGCCCTTTCTTCATTTATAGACGTCATTAACATCTAATATTATAATTCTTTGTATAATGATATTTATTCAATTGCTTTTAGCCGCTGGAAATTATATTTTCTCAGCTTTCCGCCAGCTATTTGTCCTGCAATATCTGATAGAACCAGCAAGGGAATTACAGTCCAGTTAAGTCCTGAAAATATTCTTAATAGAAATACTAATGGCACAGGGATATGTATGGCCATTATCCATTTCCTGGAGAACCTTGCAGCATTTCCCCGGATATATCCGAATGGAAGGTTAATTAAAAATACTGCTAACATTATTTCATTTATCGACATTTATCGCTCCTATCCTTATCCGTATTTATTATATTATCCTTATCTGTATAACTTATATTATCCTTATCCAATTATTTGAATGCTATCCTTTGCTTATGTAGTTTGCGGTCAGGAAAAGATAGTCAGGAAATGATAGTCAGAAATCATAGTCAGGAATAACATGATCATATTCTTTTTTAGCCCATGATATTTTTCAAGAATTGCAAGATAGGTGAATTTTCACCTATCTTAACAGCCTTTTCTGGTTCAGTCCTATTTTTCAGAACCACCCTTTCTCATCTCACCTTTCTCCTTTTTTCTCAACGATGTTAGAGCTGTCTGATTTTTCTATATCTTCTGAATTCTCAATCTCTTTACCATTCTCAACTTTTTTATGTTCCAGGACTTTGAGTTCTAATCCTTTAAGTACTTCATCAGAGTTGAGTTCTGAAAGTTTCTTATTGATCCCATCAACGATTCCGGACTTTGTTGTTTCATTAAGATGGAATTTAAATTCTACTTTGACATCGGTAAAGTTCCCTTCAACTTTTGCTTTGACATCAAGTTTTACCTTATAGTCTTTCGAATCTTTTTCGTTCTCTGATGCCGTCAATGTTGTTGTAGGAGCTCCTGTAACATCTGTGTCGTCATCATGTTCAAGCTTTAAATTTTCACTTAGATTTATTCTGAGGTTCTTAAGTTCATCAAGTGTCTCTTCAACAATATCTGTCTCATTTGTACTGTTTGTCTGGAATCTCAGATCAATATTTACATTCGAACCATTATCCGTTAATTCTGCTTTTATCTGGGTTCGCTCCTTTGCATCCTCAGATTCATCCTGCTCTTCTTGCAGTATTCTTCCACCATCTTCCATTTCAATCCGGCCAAATTTTCCTGCCGTCTTGGATCTAAACTTTTCCTCAAGGTTCTTGCTGTTTTTGTAAGCTCTCAGAAGTCCTGTGCTATTGGGATGTGAGTTACTGAGATTTTCAAGAATACGCTGATGCTTTAATATCATCTGCTCTGCATTGATAAGTCCAGTATCATTGCCGGAAAGTCCAGACATTGTTCCGTTCATTTCACTCATTTTCGCTTCATACTTAGCAAGAGCAAAATTTGCTGCTTCAGTATCATTTCTTTTCAGCGCTGCTCTTGCTTCAGCTATCCTCTTTCTTGCATGAGATACCTGTTTTCCCAGTTTTTCACTTGCATTGAAAGTGAAGATCTCACCTATATTTTCAAATGCTATGCTTAATCCGTATAAAGCATTTCCGGGACCGATCAGACTTTCATCTTCAGCCTGATTATCATCCGCTTCCGGGTCTACAGTATCATTTAAACTGACAGTTAGTGTTTCAGTTGAATTTCCCGTTACATTTACTGAGGGTGTTTCATTACCCATACTATTCTCTATAGCTCCAGCCATGCTTATGGTAAAGGCCAGCACGATCAGGATTATACCTGCCAGAGTTATATTTCTCAATCTCATAATTTCACCTCTTCTTAAGCGGCGTTTTGCCGTTATAACTCATTATGATTATCAGTAATTTAAGCATTCTTACAGTCTAATAATATTTTAAAGTCCATTCTTCCCCTGAAAATTGTTAAATCATTTATAATCATTCTATTTACTTTATATAACCTCTATAACAGGTAAAACAGGATAAAAGATTTAAACAATTCCCCGGACCCAAAAAATACCCAACGATCTCGATATATAGCAACAGCAAGAAGGTAAACAGTTATTCTCATGAAAGCTATTTGAGAAAATTCATACTTCCTTTATTCGATGTTCATTTTCAGGAATTTCAAACTTGCCGTTCCTTCTTCAACGGTTCTTGCCTCTGTAACGAACCTTCCATTATACCCTTTGAATTTCGGCATGACATCTTTCCATTTAATAGTCCCTTTCCCAAGCTCAAGGTGCTCATCACTTCTTCCTTTATTATCATGCAGGTGAACATGTATCACTTTTCCAAGGTCTGCCAGGAAATCAGAAACAAGGCCGTTGGTGTTGGCATGACCCATATCAAGCGTCAATCCTGCATTCTCACGATCCAGGGATTCTATCATACCCAGTATCTCACCAGGCTGCCTGCCGAAAATCTGCTGCATATTGGGCATATTTTCCACTCCTATCTTAATTCCAAAATCATCCGCAAAATCACAAATCGCCCTTAAGCCTTCAATATTCTGCTGCCAGGCCATGTCAGGAAGCTGCATCCCCAAAGGCGAAAGATGACCGGGATGAACCACGGCAAGCTCAATGAAATCCGATGCCCTTTCAAGACATTTTGTCATCTGCCTTATGCTCTCATTCCAGATAGGGTGATTGAGGCTTCCAAGATTAAGGTCTGAGAACGGGAGATGAAGCGAAAGAACAAGATCTGTTGTTTCGATAATATTTTTTATATGTGAAAGCGTCGTGTCATTTAATTGCTGTTTTCCTTCACTTACCACTTCCCAGCCAGTAAACCCCAGTTCTTCAAGGCCATAAGCCCAGTCAAATGGGTTATTTACAAGAGCAAGGGATGAGAAACTAATTTGCATTGAGGGGCTTATCTGCGTTCATAATATAAGGACATTGGCATAATTTACGATAAAATCCAGTGGTTTTTACCCCGAAAGCACTATTTTCTGAACATAAATATTCGTATCTCCCAGCAATGGAAGATATTTATCATTTTTCAGGCTTATATTCAAATAATGATCGCCTGCGGGTATTGTGATCCGGGTGAAAGTCTTTGATAGCGTTGACCTGCTGTCAATTATTTCTTCATCGATTTGTATACCGTCTATCTCGATGCTTGCATTGGGCCACCATGTCCCTACCAATGGCACTGAAAATTTAGTTCCGTATCCTGTAAACGAAATATCGTATTTTAAGTCCTGGTTTGTGGAAAATTGCCCGGAGAGTTTATAACTTTCATTGGATATCCACTGGTTGAATTCAAGGATTATTGGTTTTTGTGTTATTGTCAAATGACCTGAACCCGGATTTAATCCAGCCGAGGTGGCAGTTATCAACGATGTCCCAAATAGATCCGAACTGATGGTCGCAGTGGCTTTTCCTTTCACTGTTGTCAGATTCGATGCAGAGAGATTTCCAAGTGATGCCGACAGGTTTATGTTTATTCCATCTCCTGTTGCATCCCTTCCTTTTTTATCTTTTAACTTGACAAGTATTTCTGCATTGGTAACCCCATCTGCGGGTATTGAACCCGGATTTACGGAAACCCGGAGATTATTAGGAAGGACTGTGGGGTCATAAGGATTTATATATGCATTCAAATTATCAGTCATATGAACCAGCGTATATTTTTCTTTCGAGATCGGGTCATAAACCAGTTCGAATGTTAGTTCATAATTTCCTTTTTCGGAAAGAACAGCGCCATTTTGTAATCCCCCGATATCGTTAACCATCCATCTGTCCTCATCAAGAAGTCCTTCACGCAGTTCAATAAAATCATCAAGTGGTGTCCTGATTTTCCCATTTGTCCCACTGTAATAAATAACATTTCCTCTATCTGTAATCATTCCATCGGGTGTGTTTGTTATGTTAAGATCATTATCAGGGTCAGGGTCCACCCCAAAAGCAAGATAATCTATATCTTCCGGGATTGTAACCATAAGTGTACGGATATTTCCGGATGGTGAATCAGGGTCGATCAAATTCCGTGCGCCGCCGCTTTGCATCGTGCTCAATGAAGCTTTTATTTCTCCGATCTGCTTTTCCATGATATTCGTTGTTATCCCTGGCCAGATATGAGAAAGCCCGATAATGGTAACGGCTATGATCGCTGCGGTCAGGATAATATATACCACAAGTCTTATGGGGATATCAATAGAAGCGCTATCGTCATTGAAAAAAGAAACCATATTTTTCGGTTCTAATACCGTTCGGATTCATAAATTATTTCATTGAAAATTCCTGATGCACTATCCTGAATATATTAATACAAAAATTATATGTGTTGTTCAGAAAACCTTAAATAACTTGGATTGTTTCGGAGACTCCCGGGTGACATAAATAGTGAAAAAAAGCGAGGAAAAAAATAACGACAGGATCAATTCGGATATTAATGGCCGTATTGAATACATTGATCAGAGTTTGAGAAGTGTCGATAACCGCATGCGTGCTGTTGAAAAGCGTCTTTCGATCAAAACATTCGTACCTGATGCCGATATATCATCTCCTGAAAAAGAGAGAAGTGTTGATAATATCTCGCAGAATGAAATCACAGAAAAATTACAGGAAATAGACCGCAAATTAGTCAGTCTTGAAAAAACAACGCATGAAACCCATGTTACTGATATCGGTTCCATTAAATCACAGCTTTCGTCTATTGAGAACAGGATCTTGAAACTTGAGAAACATAATGAAATAACGATCGGTAAAATAAAAGTCCCGATTGAATTTTCAGGTCTTGCAGCCACAATAGTAATGTTCGCAACAGGATACCTTATATACGGCGGCCACTGGAATATTATTCGGTCATCATATTATCCGATATTGGTTGGAATATTATTCGGGGGGGTCGTAATAGGGAAGTTCATAATGACAAACAGGAAATAGATCATTTCACTATTTTGACCGCAAATTCGTTGGCATAATCCTGAAAACCATTTGCTTTGATATCAAGTCTAAGATAACCTTCTCCTGTTTTCAAATCAAAATCGGTCTTTTTGGATCTTAAGATCGCATATCCATCATTGTTTGTCATATTTACCACAGCAGCACCATGACCTGAAAGGACCACGCTTGCTCTCTTAACAGATGTGCCATCTGTTGGATCAATAACTTCCACTGCCATGTAAATGTCATCCGTATCATTAAAAGCAGATAATATGATCAGGTTAGTGCTTTTCAAATCCGCATGTATGGGTTTTGGTATTGCATCCTCACCGTTATCTATTATTGCAAGCATGGCTGCCAATCCAGCCATTCCAACTATTGTAAGGACCACTATTTTTACAGGAATTCCTATGGCCATTTTTTCCTTCAGTACAGAGAAATATAAAATTTAAAAGCAAACCTATTTTTGATATAGCTGAATTGCTTTTTCATCTTCATAATCGTAAAAACCATTGGCCTTGGCAACAAGTTTCAACTCAACACTCTTTTGGTTCGGCCTCATGATAACTTTTGAGTTATTTGTCGTTCCCATTGTTAGAATACCCTCACCGCGGCTGTTTGTCTGATCTACAGCAAATCCCCCGCCTCCGGTCAGGGTAACACTGGCCTTTTCGATAGGATTATTATTCTTGTCATAAACTTTGACATTGACCTTTACCTGGTATGTCCCGTCACCACTCAGGGTAGCAATACTACCTTCCTGTACTGATCCATTGTCAATTTTAATATTAATAATATCCACGCTTAAATTCTCCTTAGACTTGGGAATTATGGATAACAACGCAGCCAGCGCGACCATACCAACAACGAGCATAACGACTATATTTATAGGCAACTCGATTGCACGTTCATCTTTTCTAAAATTTTTTGATATCATAACACCACTTTTTGCACAAACACAGCAGGACAATATTTAATATTATCTTAACTAAAATATTTACATGAGTACAATAATAATATACATTTCTTAGATATATTTCAAATATTAGGGGCTTGACTAAATATTCGAACTATCAAAACGGCATTTTATCAACTGGAGGAATCAACTGCGGTGCAACAAAGAAATAGAGTAACAAAAGAGTAGCTATTACAACCAGAATATACACGGGTTTATTCCAATCCCATACTTTCCTGCCATCAAATATTCCAAACGGGATCATATTAAAAAGCGCGAGTGTGATATTAACGATCACCCCGTATCTTCCGATCTCATAGAGGAGCCCCTGTTCAGATAACAGGAGGAAAAAAGCCATTCCAAGAATAAGGTTTGAAAGCGGCCCTGCGAGCGATATGCGCCCGTTTTCCCTGCGGCCAACGTTCCCGCCGTATATCATAACAGCACCCGGAGCCGCAAATAATATCCCGAACTGGTATACAAGGACAAGCATCAGCAAGAGCATGATCGGACTCATCCTGAACTCGGCCCATGAACCGAACCTTTGCGCCACGATCTTATGGCTCATTTCATGGATAATGAATGAAATCCCGACTGTAAATAAAGAAATAACAAGAGGATTGAAAATACCGTTAAAAAGCTCTTCACTGGAAGGTCTGGTACCTGATTTTGACCATAACAGCAGGATCGCGAATGCATAGGAAATGGCAAGCCATGAAATAATTATGTGAATTATTTCAGTATTGCTTGTGTGGATGCTGCGCATACTCCTTATGTGGACCGCACCCTTATGATATATCGAAAAATCCTGTTGCCCCTTTTGGACCTTATCCATACATGTAAATTGGATTTCCCTGCATTTAACTATTATCAATATATTTAAATTTCAATGATGCTTATTAGGTGTGATGTTACGACATATCATCTCAATGAAGGATTTTTCGAATGATGAGATTGATATTATCCTGAAAAGGGCAAAGGATTTTGAACCAATAGCAAGGGGCAAAAAATCATCTCTTCTTTCCGGTAAGATCCTGGCGACGCTTTTTTATGAACCCAGCACTCGCACGCGTTTGTCTTTTGAAACTGCAATGAAACGGCTTGGTGGCGAGGTAATTGACCTCGGCCCGGTTGAAAAAAGCTCTGTCGCAAAAGGAGAAACTCTTGCAGATACTATCAGGGTAATAGGAAATTATGCTGATGCTATCGTATTGAGGCATCCCAGGGAAGGCTCAGCCCGAATGGCTGCGCAATTTTCAAACGTCCCGATATTAAATGCCGGAGACGGGGCAGGGCACCATCCAACCCAGACACTTCTTGACCTTTATACGATAATGCGTGAGAGCAGCCTCTCAAACCTGCGCATCGCACTTGTCGGGGACCTCAAGTACGGAAGAACAGTTCATTCACTTGCTTATGCTTTATCGATGTATCATGCCGATATGACCCTTATCTCACCAAAGCAGCTACAAATGCCCGATGTGATCAAGAAAGACCTGAAAAAGCAGGGTGCAAGCATCACCGAGACAACAAATATGGAGGATGTATTGGGGGATATTGACGTATTATATGTTACAAGGATCCAGAAAGAACGCTTTCCTGACCCGGCAGAATACCAGAAAGTAGCAGGTATATACAGGGTGACTGTGGAATTGCTTGAAAAGGCTCCTGACAATCTCATAATAATGCATCCTCTGCCGCGTCTTGATGAGATCGATCCTGCTGTTGACAGGACAAAATACGCGCGTTATTTTGAACAATCATTTTATGGCGTCCCGGTCAGGATGGCGCTTCTTGCAATGGCGATGGAGGTCGTATGAAACGAAATGAAGCTGAAAACAAAATTTCAGACGGTTCATTAAAGAAAGAAATGCGTGTGCGCCCTATCAAGCATGGGACTGTTATCGACCACATTACAGCAGGCCAGGCGCTCAATGTTTTGAAAATACTCGGGATATCAGGAACAACGACCGCTGTGGTCAGCGTTGCAATGAATGTTCCAAGCGGGGTTCTGGAAAAAAAGGATATTGTAAAGATCGAGGACAGGGAACTTAAAGAGACAGAAGTTGACAGGATTTCACTCATTGCGCCGGATGCCACTATCAATATCATCCGGGATTTTGAGGTAATTGATAAACACAGGGTTGAGCTTCCCCTGCAACTTGAAGGCGTGATGAAATGCGATAATCCCAACTGCATTTCCAATACCGTTGAGCCTGTCATTTCAAAATTCACCGTAAATAAAAAGCCGGTGGAACTTCGGTGTATTTACTGCGACCATGTGATTTCCGAGGGGATTGCAGAGCACTTGATTTGATGCAAACTTTAATCTAAGGAAAAGTTCAATTTGAGTCCATGGACGAGAATACGATAAACAGGACAAAAGCTGCAATTAATGCTCTCATTGATATAGAGCAGTTGTGGATCGAAAATACCCCTAATTATAATCTTTCCACACAAGAACTGCTTGTCCTGAAGAAAAGGCTTGAGCGGGCTTCAGAAAATGTTTCCAGGATATATGAAGATAATAAGGTAAAATTGCAGGCCGCTGAAGACGAGATCAAGAAGATGCATGAGGGGAAGAAAAGAAAGTAATATCCATAATCTTCCTGCTTTCGGGGTCATTTACAAGTTTTTTAGTGGAGTAAAGCTGCCGCATCAGGATAAATCGTTTACGATCTATTTTTGATGTTATCACGACAATTGGCATATCCGGATTATTCGCTTTTATTTTTCCGGTTAAATCCCATCCGTTCATATCAGGTAGTTCGATATCCATCAAAACCATATCAGGTTTATTTTTACCAATTTCCCACAGGCATTCTTTGCCTGTAAATGTTGTGGTGACAATGTAGTTATTTTCATCCGATCGAAGCATTTCGGCAAACAGGTCAGCAATATCCGGATCACTATTGACGACCAGTATTGATTTTGATTTTTCTTTACACATATAATTTTATGTGAAGACACACAAATATAAGGTTAAGTATGATTGAAATTCACAACATTACCAATTAAGTGAGATATATTGGGATAAATTTTCAGATTTGTGAAACTATTTCTACAATCGGGTATCCATTTAATATGTGAATCCTATGGTTGAACCCATTATTTTAAAAGATTATTAATAATAATGCCAGCAAATGTGTCTCATGCAGTCAGAGCCTAGCAGAGGTTCAAAATGCTGCTTACCATGCTTCGTGCTTGAATCAAACCAGTTAACTTTTATTCTATAGCCTATTTTCAAATTTATCTTATGATCTATAGTGATTATGTTTATATGTTATGGGGTGCTCTTTGATAATAACCTTTAAAAAGGTAATATGAATGGTCGAAATGAACACAAAATACAAAACAACAGATTTATACAAGAGGTAACAATAACAATTTCGGAGGAATATTATGGAATCGGTTAGTGCACATGAATCAGTAATAAAAATGCATAATATATTGCATAAAGATAATGTAACGAATACTTTTGATAGGGCTCAGGCTCAGGGAAAACGCTGTTCATTCTGCGAACAGGGTATAAGCTGCCAGCTTTGCAGCAATGGCCCGTGCAGGATAAAGCCAGGAGTACAACGCGGGGTCTGCGGCATAGATGCTGACGCCATGGCAATGAGGAACTTGATGTTCCTGAATACCATGGGTACGGCGATATATACTTACCATGCAAAGAGTGTTGCCAAAACACTCAAAGCGACAGCATCGGGTAAAACGCCTTTCCAGATAAAAGATGAAGAAAAGCTAAGAAGTTTTGCAGGGAAGATGGGGGTAAAGACTGATGGCAGCACAAAAGACACTGCAATTGCATTGGCAGATGCAATGACTGCTGAAATAAACTCTGATTCTGACGTTGAGCTTTCAAATGTTCTTCGATTTGCTCCAAAATCAAGAATTGAACTCTGGAGAAAACTTGACATCCTTCCCGGAGGACCACTTCATGAGGTTATGGATTCTGTTTCAAGCACGATGACAAATGTCGACGGTGATTATGTATCGCTTGCAAAAAAGGCATTGCGTCTTGGTATTTCATGTATTTACGGCTCACAGATACCACTTGAGATGGGACAGGACATCCTGTTCGGAACGCCCCAGCCTCATGCAGTCAATGTGGATCTTGGAGTTATCGACCCAACTTACGTAAATATTGCGGCAAATGGTCATGAACCTTTCATAGGCGCAGCTCTTATCAAAACTGCCCATGAGACAAAAAACCAGGATGCTGCAAAGAAAGCAGGAGCAAAAGGACTCCACATTATCGGCTCAATCGAAACAGGCCAGGAACTCATCCAGAGATTCCCGATAGATGATGTATTCGTGGGAATGACCGGGAACTGGCTGTCTATTGAACCCGCGCTTGCAACAGGCGGCATCGATGTTTTTGCCATGGATATGAACTGCTCTCCTCCGGGAATGGGCGAATACCAGGACAAATACAACACTAACCTTATTTCGGTTTCAAAACTCGTCAACGTTCCGGGTATGAAAGACCAGATAATCTATAAGCCTGAAGATGCAGCAGCTCAGGCGCAGAAACTCATAGATATCGCTATTGAGAGCTTCAGGAAGAGAAAAGGAAAGGCTACAAACCCATCAAGCAAAAAACAGAATGCTGTGATCGGTTTCTCGACTGAGGCATGCCTTGGGGCGCTTGGCGGCACACTTACCCCGCTTCTTGATGTTATCAAGAAAGGAACGTTGAAAGGAGTCGTGGCGCTTGTCAGCTGCACAACGCTGCGTGACAGCGGCCAGGATGTCAATACTTTGAAAATGGCCCGCGAACTCATCAAACGGGATATACTTGTCATCAGCGCAGGATGCGGAAATGCTGCACTTCAGGTCGGTGGACTTACCACCCTTGAAGCGAAACAGGAAGCAGGGCCGGGCCTCAGAGCAGTATGTGAATTACTCAAGATCCCGCCTGTCCTGAGTTTTGGTACATGCACGGATACAGGAAGAATCACGCTTCTTGTGACAGCAGTTGCTGATGCTCTTGGCGTTGACCCATCCCAGCTTCCAGTTGCAGTGACAGCGCCGGAATATATGGAACAGAAAGCCACGATCGATGCATTATTTGCCCTGGCTTTCGGACTTTATACACACGTAGCGCCCATGCCTCCGGTTACAGGTGCTCCACGCCTCGTGAAACTCCTTACTGTAGACCTTGAAGGAATCACTGGCGGAAAGATTGCTGTAGAGACAGACATGGTTGAAGCGGCAAAAGGCATAGAAGCACATATCATGAAGAAACGATCGGCGCTGGGACTGCCTGCGTAAAAGACACCTCCCACAGATTAATAAATGGTGTGCCTGCCTCCGGCGCACCATATATATTTATTTAAAGCGGTTGCTTGATTGATATTATTATGAAAAACATATCAGGAAAGAAATTGGTTTTCATTGTACTGGCAGTTTGTGCAATAATTATAATTGCCTGGTTTGCCCCTCTGCAAAAAAGTAAATATGTACATATTGTTAGCGATGTCGGTATTTCACAGGGCGCAGCAGAAAATAATTCAAATATGGAAACCATAAAAGTGCATGGAACGTTCTGGAATGATGGAAATGAAATTGCCAAAAATTTGAGTGGTGTAGTAATATATACAGATGCGGCGCATAATAGAGTTGTCAGAAAAAATATTCCAATAAGTGGGGATTTGCCTCCGGGCAAAGGATCAGTAATGCAATTTGACTCAGAATACACAAGAGAGAAGACCATGCCAAAAACGGATGTAAATATAACGATCCAGTTTGATTGGACGGAGAACGGACTGTCAAAAACCACCTTATTGTGAAATAAATGAACAGATCAAACCCTTTTTTTCCCACTGGAAAAATCCCTGGTTCCATCTTCCGACAGAGAATGATTACAGGCTATTCTTTGAAACGCATGGGTTTGTCACCATTTTTATCAATATAGACCGCGAACAAACGGATTATTCGACGGAAGAAGATTTCAACATCTATCTTTCAGGCGCAGCAGCTTTTAATAACAGCGTGATGGAAGAAATCAAGAAGCAGGCAAAAGACGGAAGAATAATGGTGGATTTCAATCGACTTTATTACATAGGCAAAAAAGAAAATTAAACTACTGTGTGGTCAACATCATCGTAAGCAATGTTATTATCATTGAGCCAGGCCATAAATTTGTTATCAATAAATGTATGGAATTGCCAGAAAAGGGGCATGAATATGTTCAAGGCCGGGTCCATGAAGTCAGGAGGGTACATAGGATTCATATGAACGCGATTATGCCACCCTTCAAGTGCGTTTGAGAAGTTTTCCGGATCGGTAATAGTATCTATCCTATTTCTATAAGGAGGCCTTGGTCTTCTCATCTCCTCTTCCACAGGTTCACCATTCTTCACTCTCATGTCCTGGTGAGCCAGAACAACTTCATGATGAAACGAAAGAAATCCTATGAAATCTCCTTCAAATGTTCCTCTGCCGAGGCTATTGTCGCTATTGTGCCATTCTACATGGACAGGAGCAAACTCCTCTTCAAATTGTCTGGTACTTCCTTCAGATATTGCCTGAAGTTCTTTCCTGAGATTTGTTACAACAGGTTCTATTGCCATGAATTATCAACTCCCATCATGTATATTGATTATAGCAGTTCTTAAGTATTTCGTTCGTAGGTCGCTGAGAGCAATATATTTATAATTGTAAGTGGCTATCTATCAATCATATAATATATTGTTCAGGATAGAAGGTGTTCTAAATGAAGGAAAAAAGTAAACATAACACCATGATAGAATCGGGTTATTATTTGATAACCCCTTTACAAAATAGCAGCTATAATTTTAGTTTCCCGGAAATAAATCTTAATACTTATTATCACCGGATATTAACATATTTCCCCCTGCGTCAGTTCCATGTAAAGATATGAAAGAAAAAATCGCAATCTTTAGCGCCATCCTTTTGGGGATGATAGTCGGATTATTCGCAACTATATCGTTGATCATTGATGCCTTTATCATCTATAATCCGGTAGCCACTTTCATAGATATTATATTAATGGGAGTCGGATACATTACGGCCTGGATCGGGATCTGGCACATCCTGAAGAAAAAAATCGCCAACGATAAGATGAATATGTATTGGAATCGCAAAATACAGCCTCTTGTCAATATACTCGTCGATTCTGTCGGGCGCATGGATGCGATAGGAAATGAAATAACGGAAAACAATCATAAAATCGATACCACTTCGGATTATATTGCCAAAATGCATGGAATGGAGGCCTCTTCGGTATACATTCTCCCGGGTGTATCTTTTAAGTTAGCAACCAAAGTTCTTGTATTGATGACCTTTATCATATGTGGATTGGTTTATTTTGCTAAATCTCTGGCTCTGGATTTTATCCCCATTTATATACTGGTGTTTTACTTATTATGGTGGGGGCTATTTACCTCAGAGTACTGCCTGTATAATAATAAGACCGCGTGGATATGGGCGCTTGCTCCAATAATGACCGTTCCTGTCGGAGGGGTCATCCTTAATGCTACATGGGGACCAAATATCATGGTAAGTATTTTGTTCGGAATAATGTTCTTCTATGTCTATTTTTATTACTCATGGGGCGCCCAACTTGTGTTCGGATTCAAATTGTCCAAAAATAATAAAATCAGGAATTATATCATCAACAACAATGATGCTTACTTCCAGAAGAAGAAAGTTGAGCATAAGATAAACAGGAAATGGATCGATGCGGGGATTCTCGCCTGCATAGCAATAGCTGGGTCAATTGCAATATGGATTTTTGTCTAAAGTAACATTCGGGGGTAAAGCGCAGGGTCAGGACGATGAACAACAGCGTCGAGCGTCCAGCGGTTGACTACAGCTAGCAGAAGCAATGTGTGCCACACTAGATATACGAATTAAAATAATCATAAATGAATCACTTTTCCCAGTGCTGCTTCTGCCGCTTCGGCAAGCGCTTCAGGAAGAGTTGGATGCGGGTGTATCGTTCCTGCAAGGTCTTCTAAAAAAGCAGCCATCTCTATGGAATGCGATGCCTCACTTATCAGCATTGAGGCGTTCGCTCCTACTATATGTATACCGAGTATTTCCCCGTCTGTTTTTGCCACTACTTTCACAAATCCCTCTGTCCTGTCCATTGTCAGGGCACTTCCCGATGCTTTAAAAGGAAACTTGCCTGTTTTTATTTCAAAACCGCTTTTTCTGGCACTTTCTTCATCAAGGCCAACTGAGGCTATTTCGGGGTCTGAAAATACAGTCAGCGGTATTGCCCTGTTATCAAAAGCACTCGGGCTACCCGCTATCACTTCTGCCGCAACTTTGCCTTCCCTGAAAGCTTTAGTGGCAATGAATGACGGTCCGGTAACATCACCGACCGCAAATATTTTCGGATATGTAGTATGCAGTTTTTCATCCACCTTGATAAAACCGTTCTTATCCAGTTCACCCCCTGTATTTTCAAGCCCCAGATTCCCGGTGTTCGGTTTTACACCAATTGCTGCAAGTATTTTATCAGCTTTAAGCTGCGTTTCCTTTCCTTTATCGTCAACAATCGTTATCACAGCTTTATTATTTTCTGTGCTCAACTTCTGCGGCGTGGAATTATAATATACCTCCATACCCAGCTTTTTCATTTTCCGGCTTACTACTTCAACCAGTTCGTTATCAAACATGGAAAGAATCCTGGAAGAACGCTGCACGATTTTTACTTTAGTTCCAAACTTGGCAAACATCGTACCCAGTTCAACGCTAATATAACCTGCACCCAGTATCACCACGTCTTCAGGTATCTTCATAAGGCCGAGAGCTTCATTTGAGTTTATAACAAATTTGCCGTCAAAAGGAAATCCCGGGAACTCCTGCGGATACGAACCAGTAGCGATTATTGCATTCTCAAACCGGATGGTTGAGATTTCCCAATCTGTTAACGTAACTCTTGCCTTATCAGAGGACTCAAAAAAAACCTCGCCCTTTATCACAGTCTCGCCTTATTTCTTGCAGAGGCTTCCTATGCCGTCCCTTAACTTTTTAATAACCTCGTATTTCCATTTCTGGATATTTTTATAATCAAATTCGACAGAACCCTTAATCCCGATGTTTCCCGGATTCTTTATATCGTAAATGAAATTGGCCGCATGAATTAAAGTTTTTGCAGGAATGCAGCCGCGGTAGACACATGTGCCGCCAGGGTCATATTTATCAACGAGTATTACGTCCTTGCCAAGCTGCGATGCCCTGATGGCAGCCGTATAACCACCCGGTCCTCCGCCAACTACAAGAACTTCACAGCCTGTGACGATATCTCCCATTACCATTTATACCCCGTCCAGCAGAAGTAGATCCGGATCTTTAAGATGTTCTATCAGGGTATTCATGAACCTTGCAGCCTGCGCGCCGTCAAGCACCCTGTGGTCAAACGACAGGACAATGGGCAGTATTTTTCTTATCTTTATCTCCCCGTCTATTACAACAGGCATGTCCCTTATCCTGTGGATACCGAGTATGGCAACATCAGGAGGATTGATAATGGGAGTAGAAAAAATCCCTCCGATGCTCCCTATATTCGTTATCGTGAAAGTGTTTCCCTTTAAATCCGGGAGTTTGATCTTTCTTGTCCTTGCTTCATCAGCGAGTTTTTCGCTCACACGGGCCAGTTCCATGATGCTTTTGCGGTCCGCATCTTTGATAACAGGGACCATCAAACCTTCGGGAGTGTCAACTGCTATCCCTATGTTGTAGTATCGTTTAAGAACTATTTCATTTTTCTTCGAATCAAGGGAAGCATTCAGGTATGGGTGCTGCTTCAACGCAACTGTCACTGCTTTGACAATAAATGCAAGGTATGTAAGCTTGATGCCTTTCTCCTCGGCCAATTTTTTTTCTTTTTCACGGAGTTTGACAAGCTCAGTCACATCTGCCTCATCCATGGAAACAACATGAGGAGCCGTAAATAACGAGAGAACCATCCTTTCACCTATGGTCTTTCTGATGCCCTTTATCGGGATCCTCTCTTCCAGTGCTTTTATTTCCCGTGTAATTTCAACCGGTGCAGCCTCTGGCTTCCTGGTTTCAGGCGCCTGTGGAACTTCAACTTTAGCTTCAGCTTTAGCTTCAGTTACTGTGGATTTCCTGACATCCTCATCAGTGATTCTTCCCCCTGGCCCTGTACCCTTAACCTTTGATATATCCACGCCCAGTTCCCTTGCAAGGCGCCTTGTGGATGGCACAGCTAAGACTCTTCCCAGCATCTCGGCCGGCTTTTCCTGAGGTTTAACCTCAGTTGGTTTTACTTCAGTTGGTTTAACCTCACCTGGTTTTGCCTCAGTTGGTTTTACTTCAGTTGGTTTAACCTCACTTGGTTTAGCCTCAGTTGGTTTAGCTTCAGTAGGTTCAGCCTCAGTTGGTTTAGCCTCAGCTGGTTTAGCTTCACCTGGTTTTTCAGGAACCCCGGTTTCGGGCTTCCCTACCGCTTCTCCGGGTAATGCTAGTGAAGCAAGGGTGCTGCCGACTTTTATCACATCCCCCTCTTTTCCAACAAGTTTCACTATCTTCCCTGCTTCGGATGAAGGTATTTCAACTATTGCCTTATCTGTTTCTATCTCTGCCACTGTCTGGTCAGCTTTGATTTCGTCTCCCTCTTTTACAAGCCACTTGACAATCGTACCTTCAGTCACACCTTCACCAACATCTGGAAATTTTACATCGACCATATTTTCACCTTTTTCACCTCAAAAAGCCGCAACCTCTTTTATTGCATCAGCTACCTTTGCTGCATTCGGTAGATAATAATCCTCAAGCTTGGGCAACGGCATCGGAACATCGAACCCTGTTACCCTTTTGACCGGCGCTTCAAGGGAGAGGAGAGCTTTTTCATTAATTCTTGCGATGATCTCTGCCCCGAAACCAAGTGTCCTGGGTTCTTCATGGACAATAACCACCCTGCCGGTTTTTTTTACGGAATCTATAATGACTTTGTCATCAAGGGGCGAGAGCGTACGTAAATCTATAAGCTCAACATTCAGATCTTTGACCTGTTCCATGGCTTCCTGGCACACCCTGACCATGGCACCCCAGGCTATAAGGGTCAAATCCTCTCCTTCCGTGATCTTCTTTCCCACTCCAAGCGGGACAGTGTATTCGCCTTCCGGTACTTCTTCCTTAAAAGCGCGGTAAAGCTTTTTAGGCTCAAAGAACATGACCGGATCAGGGTCCCTGATAGAGGAAATAAGGAGTCCCTTGGCATCATAAGGCGTTGAAGGAATAACCACTTTTAAGCCCGGAATGTGGATATAAAAAGTCGCCACCGCTTCTGAATGATGTTCCAGTGCCTTCACACCTCCTCCATAAGGCGCCCTTACTACAAGGGGACAATGGTATGTCCCGCGGGATCTATACCTTATCCTGGAAGCATGTGCTGCAAGCTGGTCAATGGTCATATAGCTGAATCCCTCGAATTGTATTTCAGCAACGGGTTTGAGACCCGATACTGCCATGCCTATTGCTGTCCCTACTATCCCGGATTCTGCAAGAGGCGTATCGATCACGCGATCGCTTCCAAATTTACTGAGAAGACCTTCTGTGACCCTGAAAACTCCGCCATCCACACCCACATCCTCGCCCATGACCAGGACAGTGGGATCCTTTTCCATTTCTTCAAAGAGAGCAAGGTTGATCGCCTGTACCATATTGAGTTTAGCCAGACTCATTCCCCCTTCTTTTTGAAATGAAGCCCTGGAGTTCATCCATCTGTTCTTTTAAATGCAGGGGCTTATCGGCATATACATATTTGAACATGTTCTCAACCACTGGCTTATAGCTTTCAGCCTCTTTTACAGCCTTCTCAACTTCATCAGTAATTTCTTTTATCATGGCATCTTCGCGGCTCTGATCCCACATGCCTTTTTTTTCAAGGTATATGCGCAGACGTTTTATGGGGTCCTTTTTTTTCCATTCTTCGACCTCTGCCGCCTTTCTGTACTTGGTGGGATCATCGGATGTTGTATGAGGACCCATGCGGTAAGTGAAGCACTCTATCATCGTAGGGCCGCCGCCAGACCTGGCTTTTTCAAGTGCGGTTAAAGTTACGCTATACACTGCCAGAACATCGTTACCATCAATCTGTATGCCTTCAAAACCATATGCTAAAGCCTTCTGTGCAAGTGTTTTTGATGCTGTCTGCTTTTCCCTGGGAAGGGATATGGCATACTGGTTATTCTGGCAGATAAAAACTGTCGGGGTCTTGAATACGCCCGCAAAATTCATCCCTTCGTGAAAATCCCCCTCCGAGGTTGCACCATCCCCGAAATAAACGACTGAAGCTATGTTCTGTTTCTTAATCTTCGCTGCCCATGCAGCCCCTACGGCATGGAGTATCTGGGTAGAAACTGGAATTGCCACAGGAAAGTTCTTCGGGGGAAGCTTAAGGTTTGCGTCTTCAGAGCCCATCCAGTAAATGTAAAGAAGCGAGAGGGGGATGCCTCTTGCTATCTGGACGCCATGCTCCCTGAAAGCAGGAAAAAACCAGTCATCAGGTTTCATGGCAAAAGCACTTCCTACTGCCGTCGCCTCCTGCCCCAGCGAAGAACCGAAAGTAAGCATTCTCCCCTGGCGTTGAAGTTTCAATGCTTTATCATCATACATACGGGTAAGCACCATCGTCCTGTAGAATTTTTCAAGTGTTTCCGTATCCAGTTTTGGCTCCAGGCTCTCATCCACATTACCTTCTGCGTCCAGAATCGAAAGCCAATCCACACTCATATCCAGAATTTTTTGCCTTGGCAACTTTACACCCCATTTATAAATTAGTTCTTAACCTTCTTAATCTTTACTGAATGGGCCATATACGAGCTTCTCACAAATGGTCCGCTCATAACCCGGATGAATCCTTTCTCACTTGCTATTTTTTTATAATATGCAAATTTTTCAGGCGATATATATTCTTTGACCTCAAGCTGCTTTACTGAAGGTCTCAGGTACTGGCCCAGTGTGAGGATACTGACACCCCGGGATCTCAAATCATCCATAGTTCGGATGATCATATCTTCCGTTTCCCCAAGACCAAGCATCAGGGATGATTTGGTATATATGGAAGAAGACATCTGCTTTACTTTACTGAGTACTTCCAGGGACAAAGTGTATCCGGCTCTAATATCCCTCACATGAACCTGAAGTTCCTGAACAGTTTCAATATTATGCCCGACCACATCAGGATGAGCATCTGCAATTTTGCGCAAGGACTCTTCATCTCCCCCAAAATCGGGTATCAGGGCTTCCACAATAATGTTTTCACCAAGAGATTTTATTTCTTTGATGCAGTTTGCAAAATGCATTGATCCGCCATCCGGAAGGTCATCCCTGTCTACCGATGTAAGAACAACATATTTTAAACCCAGCTTTCCCACAGCCTGCGCAACCCTTCCGGGTTCTGAAGAGTCGAGGGTCTCTCCTTCCTTTCCTTTTATAACAGCGCAGAACTTGCAGTTTCTTGTGCATATCGAGCCAAGTATCATAAAAGTGGCAGTACCATGAGTCCAGCATTCCCCAAGGTTCGGGCATCTTGCGCCCGTGCAGACCGTGTTTAATTTAAGATCCTCAACGGTTTTCTTCAAAACCATGAATTTTGTTCCGGATGGCGGTCTTATTTTGAGCCATTCGGGTTTATTGGCAGCATAAGCACTCACATTCACTCACCTCATAATTTATAAAATACCTGATAAACTATATATGGATTTGTTGCCATGAATATATTGGGGTGAGTAAATGATAAAATATCGATGCACGGTATGCGGTTACATATATGATCCTGAGATAGGTGATCCGCCGAGAGCGAAGCCGGGAACAGCCTTTGAAGATCTTCCTGATGATTGGGTCTGCCCTGTGTGCGGGGTATCAAAAGATATGTTTGAGAAAATGACTTAAATGCCATATGCCGAAGCCTTTATAAAAGAAGCAATAACGTCATAATTTGCGGAAGAAGGGAACATAAATTAAGGGGGTGAAATATATGGGTTTTCTTGGAACAAGGGCTGGTTTATTCGCAGATTTATCCTTAATTATCTCGATAGCAGGTTTTATAATACTCTGTTCAGGCGTTGTATATGCAAAAAGAGGGATTTTATTAAGACATTTTAAAATGACAAGAATTGCTGTCATACTAACAGTTACGGCTTTTATTTTATGGATGGGTTTTTCTCTGATAAGAAGTTTCCAGTTAATCATCTCTCATTTAACAAATCTACCGATATTGGTCACGGTATTCCATGTTGTTTTCGGAACATCTGCATTAATTTTAGGCATATTTTTTGCATTTGACAAAATAATAAAAAAGACCCGTAATCCCATGAGAACTGTATTTCTATTATGGATATTGACGGTGCTTCTTGGCATAACGACATATATTATGCGCTATATTTTAATACGTTCGCCAGCTCGTTAATGGGAATAAGACGAATCCTAAAAATTTGTAGCTTTATATATTTATAAAATTGGATTTAGAAAATGTTATATAACACATGTAATAAAGTTATAGATAGCGATCTTTATAATACCAAACCGAACAAAAACAAATCGTGGGACTGAAATGAAGATAATTGAACTATTGGTTCGGGAAATATGATACTTAAAAGAGATATTAACAGAATCATTTTTGTGTTGATGCTTTTGAGCCTGGTATATACCGCTGCCGGATACATGTTTGAAACTGATTTCAATGGTGTCAAAGCCATAGCAGCAGTATCTGGAGCAACCTCAACAAACACAGTAACTACCCCTGCCCCTACTCAAGCGGCAAATGCTGCGGCTAACGCTACTGCTGCACCAACAGCTAATGCTGCGGCTACTCATACTCCTGCCCCTTCTCCAAGGGTAAATGCTGCAGCTAACGTTACTGCTGCACCAGCAACTAACGCTACGGCTGCCCCTACTTCTACCCCTGCCTCATCCCCAACGGCAAATGCTACCGCTAACGTTACCGCTAAAGCTATCGCAAACGCTACTGCTAACGCTACTGTCAGCCCCACAGCGACCCCTACCTCAACTCCCTTTGCACACGGATCACCAGTTATACAGTCACACTCCCCATCCTCGCCAGCGGAAAATATCATTGGGGCATCGCGCATCTTTAGCATTAAAGTAAACCAGACAGTAAATGTTACATGGCAGATCAATGGGAAGCGGGTTCAGACCGATCCCGGTGTAACCACCGCAAGCTATACGAATGCCAGCGCAGCCGAGGGAGTATGGGATGTAAATGCAGCTGCCAGTAACGAAAATGGTAGCGCCACTCAGCCATGGACATGGATTGTGAATAAACCGGGACCGCCATCTATAACAGTATTTCATCCAACACAACAAGTGAGTGATCTTGTAGGTGCATTGCGATCGTTCAATGTCACGGTGGACCAGACCGTGAATGTGACATGGCTGATCAATGGTACTCCAGCTCAGACCGATCCCGGTGTAACTACTTCAAGCTATACCAACACAAGTGCAGCCCAGGGAACATGGAATGTAACTTTTGTAGTCAAAAATGACAATGGTAGCGCCACACAGAAATGGGATTGGGTTGTGACTGTGCCAGGTCCGCCTTCTATATTAGCCTCAAATCCACCTAATCCGGTGAACGATCTTGTAGGTACGCCGCGAGATTTCAGCATTACCTTAAATCAGACCGGGAACGTGACCTGGCTGTTGAATGGCTCTCTGGTTCAGAATAACTCAAATGTAACTACTGCAAACTATACCAATATAAGCGCAGTTCCTGGAATATTTAACATTACAGCAGTATTCATAAGCATTTATGGTACATCATCAAGCAATTGGACATGGCATGTGAAGAATCCTCCGGAGAATGTTACTAACTTAACAATAATAATGAGAGGGCCAACATATATAAACTGGACATGGGATGCCCCGGTGGATGAAAGCTTTAACGGTACACAAATACTAATAGACGGGGTCTTAAAAGATACTCTTCCAAAGTCATTAAATTATTATAATCGTACAGGCTTTATTCAAGGCACGTCTCATAACATTTCTGTGATCGCAGTCGATACTTTTGGTAACAGGGCAATAAAACCATGGCCTACCAATACAGGTATCACAACAAACACTCCGATTGGGAGCGGGGTAACACCTTCAGGATTACCCTCCGGGGTAACAGTCACTTTTGCAAACATTACGAAAGAAGGGATCACGACAGTATCATTTGAAAAAACCTCTTCTGTAGTTCCAGGCTTTATGCCACTTGGGCCTTACGTGAACATAACAACGACTGCGAACTTCACTGGTCCGATAACTATAACCCTGAATTATACACAACCTCCGGATGGGTTTAATAAAAGCAACGTTCGCCTGTATAGTTTGAACAACTCAGTCTGGGAAGACAGGACCACTAATATGACCCAAAATATCGTAACCGGAGTTGTATCGGGTCTTCCGCTTGTCGTTGCCGGGATATACCCGCCACCAAATATAACGGTGATTCAAGAACCGTCTACGGAGATAACGGTAAGAGACACGATCATCTTCAATATCAGTATTGACCAGGCTGCGACCGTTAACTGGACTGTTAATGGAAATACGTCATTGGGCCCCTTGATTATTCAGGCAGGAGGAAATTCCAGTTTCACTTTTAATTCAACTACGAAGGGAAACTACTCAATAATAGCAGGGGCGAACAACATAAATGGAACAAGCTCAAAATCATGGAATGTGACCGTACATCCAGGAACATTCTTTAAAGGAAATCGTATCTGGGATGGAAGCAAACCGGATGAGTTCTCTCTTAACTATACCTGGGATCCGATGAGTTTCTCCGGGTTCTATTATGATATTAACGAAGATGTTGGTGATGAAAGTATTACGATGACGATGAATGGTTATAGAGATAGAACAATAAGTAGCGGCAACATCAATTACACTACATCTTCCCAGGAAGTGGTTTTTGGGTACTCCGGGTTTGGGAGATATAACGTCGTAGGATTTATGGCAGATAAGTACTTTGCAGGATACACCGCAAATACAAAACCTCCTGAACCGACCACAGGTGTTGATCCTGTCAGTACGATTTCCCAGGGGCATCTCTACAGGGTGCTTATTGATGATGATATACGACGTACAATATCCCTGGGAAGCACTCTGGCTCTTCAGGACGGTTATGTTGTAAAGGCAAAAGATATCGATCTCAATGCCAGAACAATGTTAATATCTCTTTTAAAAGATGGCGTCGAGGTGGATTCAACTCCGCTCTCGGCAGGTCAGACCTATGTATACGTAAAAAATGACCTTCCTTTAATAATGTTGAGATTTGAAAATGTATTCTCAGGACAAGAAATACAAACTGCGTTCCTGAGAGGATTATTCCAGATATCTGAGAACTATGATACGGTCAGTACCGGGAATGACTTTGGTATTATGGAAATAACCAGTATCAGTGATAATAGTATAACGATGAGAAACCGTGCGTCTCTAAGCCTCGGTGCCGGAAACACGATAGATCTGATGGGAGATTTAAAGATAATCGTAGCAGATGACTCAGATGTCCGTTTTGCTTTATCCGTTCAAAGAACAGGAGACTTTGAAGTACGAAGCAGTGTATATAGAGATAGCGATCCTATTGACACATGGGCTCCTTATAACTTCGGAATGAATATAGGAAAGACAGTCGTAGGGTTTTATTATGACCTGGACAAGGGTATCGGGGAGGAAACTTTGCAGCTTGCAGCGCCGCTGGCTGGTAGCAGAACCATCCCGGATGGAGGCTTGCTGTACAAGACCACACCTCAGGAAGTAAGCTTCGGGTACAAAGGGTTTGGAAGCTATGACGTAATCGGGTTCATGGCAGACAAATATTTTGCAGGCTACACCAGCAACAGCAAACCTCCTGGTCCAACCACAAGTATTGATCCAATAAGTATTATTGCGAGTGGCCAATTGCATAAGGTACTGACTGACGATGATGCCCAACGCACTTTTTCTGTAGGTGGTAATATAGCCCTGAAAGAGGGATATGTCCTGAAAGCAAAAGATATAGATCTTAATGCAAGGACAATACTCTTATCTCTGTTAAAAGATGGCGTCGAGGTGGATGTAGCTCCGCTTTCAGCAGGCCAGACCTATGTCTACACAAAGAATACAGGTGGCGGTTCAAACATTCCTTTAATATTGGTGAGGTTTGATAATGTATTTTCAGGAAAAGAAATACAATCTGCATTTATTAAAGGCTTGTTCCAGATATCTGAGAGTTATGTTACTATTACTGACGGAAATAAGTTCGGCAGGATGGTAGTCCGGAGTGTGGGAACTGATAACATACAAATGAGTAACGATGGAAGTATCAGCCTTTCTAAAGGTACGAATGAAAACCTGATGGGCAATATCACAGTGAAGGTTGGCGATACTACTGATAATTCTTTGAGGTTTTACTTTGCTGTCGATGTGACTTCGGAGATGATTGCCAGCCAGCTTATAATAGATGCTCCGACCCAGGCAACCGCTGGTGATAATATAAAGATACGTGTTACTGCCGGAGGGAACCCGGTAGATGGCGCAGCTCTGGCAATTAATTCTTCTGATATTGGTCAGACCTCCATTGATGGTGTTCTTAATTATACTTTCCCAAGAACTATGAAAGGTACTTACAATATAACCGCAACCAGGTCCGGGTACGATAATGCGATAAAGAATATAGAAGTACTGGAGTATATAGAACGCAAGCTGAGCATAGATGCCCCGGTCATGGCTAACCAGTTTGACACCATAACGATAATAGTCACCTCAAATAACACAAATATCAGCAACGCTACTGTGAGCTTTGATAATACGACAATCGGATCTACCAATATTAATGGTACCCTGAACTACACGCTGAATACAAGCGGCATTCATAACTTATCCGCCTCAAAGACCGGGTATATCACTGTTGCCAGGGAAATTAACATCAGGGCGCCTTTCTCTGAGTATAAGGCACTTGACCTGAATATCACCCCCAATGCGGTTTTTACAGATGAAGATGCTGTAATTAAATCTAACATAACAAATGCAGGTACGAAAAAAGATACGCTCCCTGTAGAGATTATAATTAATGGCACTGCCGTGGATAACAGGTCTGTTACCCTGGCTCCGGGTGAAATAAAGGAAATTAATTTCACGCGAAAAGAAGCCAGGGCAGGGAACTATACTGTAGAGATCCTTGGGCAGAAAGGGTTATTAGAAGTCAAACAGACGCCTCTTATCTGGAACTTGATCCTGATTGTAACACTGGTTACGGGTTTAGGGATAATCGCCATCTATCTGCTGACTACAAAAAATAAGATAAACCTCGAAGTAATACGAAAAAAATTAAAGATTGGAAAAACACAAATTGAAAAGGTCACTTAAGATAGTAACCTTTTTGTTATTGCTGAAGGATTTACTGGTGGTGAGTAAATGATAAAGTATCGATGCACAGTATGCGGTTATATATACGACCCGGAAGTTGGGGATTTGCCGAGAGCGAAGCCCGGAACTGCTTTTGAAGATCTGCCAGATGATTGGGTCTGCCCTGTGTGCGGAGCGCGAAAAGATATGTTTGAGAAGATGTGATATATTACAGGAGTGAAAGGGACGCTACTGGATGTTGTGAGGTGAATTCATATGAACCAGATTGAAAGCCAAGAAAATCCACCAGGACTGGCACTGAGAGTTGCTGTATCTATAATCGTTTTGTTCGGATTGCTGATCTTTGCGATAATTTACGTGGCATTTTTCGCATCAACAATCAGCCTTTTTCAGAAGATTGCCGTAATTCTGGTTGCCATACTTGTGGCGACTGCAATTCTGGGGGCGATGTGGGCTTCCTGGGGAATTAAGTACGGAAAAGCTTGGAAAGAAAAAGGTTGCAGGTAATGGGTAATAGTTTTATTGTTTAGGATGTTCCACCAGTTCGATCATCACACCCCTCTGAACGCTTTGGAATTGCGCCTCTATATCCCATGAGTTCTATCCTGCTGCCGTTTTTTTCAACAAAGATTGCAGAAAAACCCACATCATCCATTTCAATCTTAGCGGAAATAGAAAATCCAAGCACATCAGTATAGAATTCAACTGATTTCTGTAAGTCGCCTGTAATAATCCCTATGTGGTCAATTGTTTTAATCATAGTTGTTCTCCATTTTCTACAAATTCAAGCAGTCACCTTTTTCCATTGACTGCAAACAGCGTCTAAACCTTGCATGGTTTGCCTCCCGCATAACATGTCATTTGCGCACTTTACAATCTGGTCAGTTCTATTCTCAAAAATTTTCTGCACAAATTCAGGGTCAGCAAAAAGTGGTCTTGCAAGGGCTACGGCATCTGCTTTCCCCTTCCGGATAATTTCTTCAGCAAGGTCAGGAGTATTTATTCTTCCATTAGCGAATACCGGAATCCTGACTTCCTTCTTAATTTCATGGGTAATATCAACCTGATAACCAGGTTTTGAAGTCACTTTCATTATATGAGGGAGAAACCAGGATTCATAAGTTCCAGCATTACAGGATAGATAATTAACACCTGCCTTCTCAAGTCTCCTGGCTAATAACCTCCCTTCGTTCAGTGTGAAACCATCAGGAAGCCATTCATCAGGCATGAATCTATATCCCAAAAGACATTCTTTGCCTATATATTCCCTGACAGATGCTACTACTTCGAGAGGAAACCCGATCCTATTTTCAAATGAACCGCCATATCTATCGTTACGCTTATTGGTTCTGGGTGAAATAAACTGCGTAAGGAGATACCCTGAAGCACCATGAAGCTCAACCCCATCAAACCCGGCCATCATTGCTCTCTCTGCTGCTTCACCGAACTTATTTATCAATTCGGTTATTTCATCTATTGAGATTTCTTTTGGAATAATTTTCTTTTCTGGCGCCAGGTAAGTTTCCACTGGTGATGGAGCAATTGGTTGTTGTGAATATCTACCGCCATGATATAATTGAAGAACTGCATATCCTCCTGCATCTTTTATTGCTTTTGCCAACTTGCTCAGCCCTTTAACATAATTATCAGAATCAGCCCTTATCATTCTGGATAAGCCAATTCCTTTGCTATCCACGGCAGATGCTTCAACTGCGAGCAGGGATACACCTGCCTTAGCTCTTCTTGCATAAAATTCTATTGTTTTTTCAGAAACGGTCCCATCTGAATTTCCATAACAGAGGAACATAGGAGCCAGAGTGATTCGATTTTTTAAAACAAGGTTACCTATATTTAATGGTGTAAATAGAGTTTGAAAAGCTATCATAATATTCATCTTGAATTTTCATTGTTTTAATGCTTTCTCTCAAATCATTTTCAGAAAAAATACTTCTTATCCAATTATTCCCTCCTAATAAATTGTTTCATATCCGATGAATCCACCAACATGCTTTGCCAGGTATATTGCATCCACATGAGTAACTATTCCATTGGCGTTTATATCACCATCAGCATAAATTATCTCATATCCACTAAAACCTCCAACATGCTTTGCCAGGTATATTGCATCCAAAAGCGTTAATTTGCCATTGCCATTTATATCGCCAGTTTTAGGCGCTCCAGTAGGTGTCGGGTCATTATTAAGGGGTTTTACGATCATGCTGCCAAAGTCTGTAACCCAGGCACAATCACCTGCACTACAACTGCGGGAGATACCAATCGCAACGAATGAGCTATCGAGCATGTTAGTTCTATGCCCCTGGCTGTTTTTCCAGAGATCAAATGCCTGTTGAGCGCTTGATGCTCCACCACCATATCCCCAAGCGATGTTCTCTGCTGCTGAAGCGCTTAAGCCAGCTGGATACCCGAAGTCCCTGAGGCGCTGAACGAATGTCCTCCCGGTGGAGTCAGTATGCGAGCATGTATATTTTCCATTTACGCAATTTGGGAGCATATCATTACTCATCCAGTTTGCACTTTCCTGGAGTTTTGCATCGACTATTAGCTTGCCGAGATTATTCTGTGCGCGATAATTGTTGATAAGGCCCAGGAAATACTGTGCCTCGCTATCATACAGCGCACTTGCACTGCCAGTTAGCAATAATACCAGCATTGTTATTCCATACGCAATTCTGAGGGAATTCCTTCTATAAGCTTTTTTCATGACCTATTTTCCACCTATGTATGGGATACAATAAAATCCTTTATGTTCTCCCTTGCATATTGCGAAAAAATTACTTTTTAATATAATTTCAGGTACTGCGATAGGTATTAATACAAGTAAGTAATGAATAATAATTATAATCCATTGGAGGTCATAGTGTTAAAGGAAAAAGGGAGTATTGTTGCAATACCTCGACGAGTAGTTTCAAATTAATCATCGAATCAAATATTGAAAAGAGTTGAAAAAATGTGATTTTTGTTGTATAATTTAATAAAAAGGAGGTGAAATACAATGGCAGGACTGGATAGCGCTATGGACCTGGCAGAAGATGCTAAAAAGATCAAAAAACCAGAAGTCGCTGATACCGAAAGAGAGAGACAGAAAGAGTTCTATGCAAAACTGAGAGCACGCAAGGCAGAACAGCCAAAAGGTGCACAATACGATTGAGATAAAGCTTCGCAATCGTGGTGAAAAAAGTAACAGGATTGAGAATTGGGAGCAAAGGAGGTTTAAAAGGCTGCTAAAGGATAGACCATCTCAATCCCCAACCTGCTAAACGTATAAAGTAAATAGATAATATGGTTTAGCCAAATAAAAATAGAGTGAATATACCAATAATAAGCCACTCATTCAATAAGATAAGGAGAGTAAAATATGCCACCAAAAGTAGTTGTTGTATATCTCCGTACATCAGGTAATACAAAAGCGATGGCAGATGCCATCGTCGATGGTGCAAATTCAAAAAATGTACTCGGTATTATTGACCAGGAGGTGGTCCCTGTTATCCACGATCGAACCCTGCATAATCTGGCGCCGTGTATTCTTCCACTATCATTTGCAAAGATATTGTAGATCTTATCGCGTTGCGTTATTACCGCAGATACGGTGTGGGCTGCCTGCAACCTGTTCAGCACCCCGGGCAGTAGGGTCATTATCAGGGTCTCGACTTCGTCTGGATTCGATATTACTGCGATGAATATCTTCCATTTAAGTATCCGCTTGTCGAAATACATTATATTTTCAGACAAGCTCTAAGAGAACTGTACTGAACCCGCAGCCCTTTCTGATGTTTTGTGGTAGAGATGCCAGGAGAGAAAATACGTCAGTATTAAAAAAGCGTACGCTACTATCAACCAGAATGGGTCGCCCATGACCACGGAAAAATTATATGATAAATGCAGACCTGTGGCGAGCAGGTAGAACTGTATAGCCCGGTTCGTTGCAATGCCATAGGCTGTAATTGACGTGCTTGCTGCGTGGAAGAAAATTCCTGGCAACCTGATATATACTGATGTTCCTCCAAATACATAAATTAAAAATTCAGTGAGGCCAAATCCAAGACCGACCAGAAAGCCGAGAATAAAAATTGATTTTTCAGTTTCCCCGTGACGATAGAAAAGAGGGAACGCTTTTGAAAATTCCTCAATAAAAGGAGCAAAAAAACCGACTGCGCATAATTCAGAATAAAACACCGGCAGCAGAAAGCACAGGTGGTTTGAGAATATATTGACAAAGAACGTAATGGGAATACTCACTATTAGTCCGGAGATTAAAAAGAAATATTTCTCTTTTAAACCGGGTTTATGCAAGGGTATTATAATTTTTTTATCGTTTACTACATTTAAGAGAACCCCATCCTCACCAATCATAGTAATAGTATTTCATTTTGACATGTATAAATGTTACCTATAAGACCGCGCATAATTTTGTATAATATTAATAAAGTTCAATGGATTGACCCTGACAATATTTTTCCGGATGGGTGCAGATATCCGCCACTTTTTGTGCGACATCATCCGGTTTGAGGTCTGCCTTTTCACCCGGAAAGAGCCGCTTGAACATCCCTGTATCCACGCTTCCAGGGCATAATGCAACTATTTTGACATTATTGACTTCAGCTGCAGCAGATTCGGTAAGGCCGATCACTGCAAATTTTGATGCACAGTATGCGCCCAGCATTGGAATCCCCTCTTTCCCTGCACCTGATGAAATATTTATTATTAAACCTCCATTTATTTTCATCTCCGGGATAATATGCTTCATGTAAAGAAAAACCCCTTTCACATTCACATCCATTAATTCCCCAAACTCTTCGACACCGGTTTCCCATATATATTTTTTTAATCCGATCCCTGCATTATTTACAACCAGATCAACTTTCCCGAATTCTTTGATAGTTCCATGAATAACTTGTTTCACATCTTCTTCTCTTGTGACATCCCCTTCAATGAAAACCGATCTACCTCCTTCATTATTTATTTCTTCACTCACTTTTTCTATATCTTTTGTTGTCCTTCCTGTTACTACTATATTTGCCCCTTCCCTTCCTAATCTCTTTGCAATATATTCCCCGATGCCTCTTCCGCTTCCGGTAACTATCACGCTTTTATTTTGAAGTTTCATTAAGATCACCTCATATACATCCATTCATCGCTTCTGTATTTTCCTTCAGCAAGCTCCTTAGCTCTTGCCAGTTCATCCATACTCCATGTGCCCAACTCATAATCCTTGCCTTCTGTAAAAGCACAAATGAGAGCCTCATAAACTTCCATCTTTCCTGCATCGCTGTGCTTACATACACATGTGACACGCTCCTGGGCGCTCTCTATCATCTTATCTGTAATTTTCTGCCTGTTCACATTAAGCACACTGAACATTGTTTTAAGGTCAAGCCCGTAAAGCAGGGTGCCATGCTGGAGCAATATCCCTCCTCTCCTTGTCTGGGCGCTTCCTGAAATTTTTTTACCCTTTACAAGAATATCGTTAACCGGCCTGAACTCGGCTTCAATTCCAAGGCTTTCAAGACCCCTGACAAGCCAGCCGCATATTAACCTGTACGATTCTATTATATTCTTCGGGAATATGTTTGCAGGCGCTATCACGCTGTATGTTATCTCCCCTTCAAAATCATGATAAACCGCCCCTCCGCCTGTCCATCGCCTTATGCAGTCCACATCCAGTTCCCTGCACACATCAAGATTGACCTCGTCCTTCAGGCCCTGGAAATAACCTATGGAAACGGCATTCGGTTTCCAGTTATAGAATCGTATAGTGGGCAGGGATGATCCGGCTCTTACGCCTTCGCTTACTGCTTCATCAAGAGCCATGTTCAGGTAGGCATCATGGGTTTCAAGCCCTATGACCCTCCATTTCAAATTCATTTTAACGCCTCCCTCAAGACTTCCGCGATGGACTCAGGGCTTATGCCGATCATCTGGGAATTGTGATCCTTTACAATATTTTGGATTTTGAGGACTATTGTATCAAAGCTTACATCCTTTTTCAAGCCAGTCATACTTTTTTCTATATCATCCAGGACCTCTTCGGGATGCAGGAAAAAATCCCCGGTAATCCTGAGCTTTTTGATGACATCATCAACCTCCACTTCTACTTTTACAATTTTTCCTTCTTTAACCTTTTTGGAATGGGCAATCAAAATAACCTCCTGATACTCCTGGTAGAATCCTTACTCTTACCATTAAACTAATGGAAATAAAGAAATATATAGATTCTGACATTTTCAATTCTTTTCCGGTTCTCTTTAATATATGAAAAGTCCCTTAAAGAAGAGGATAATAATACAAAAGAGGTTGGATTTGTGCAAATCAATAATCATGAAAGGATTAACGTCGATGACAGGAATCTCTGTAAACTGGCCATAAGTGAACTCAGTAGTATATATTCAGAAATTGGGCTATCCCAGGAAGAACTCGATTTGCTGGACATGCCACGGCGTTCTTTCATAGTTCATTTCCCGGTGAGAATGGACTCCGGGAAAATAAAAATGTTCGTTGGATACAGGGTGCATTATAACGATGCCCGCGGCCCGGCTAAAGGAGGCATCAGGTTCCACCCTGAATTGACCCTTGACCATGTCAAGGATCTTTCTTTCTTGATGGCCCTTAAATGCGCTGTTGTTAACATACCTTTCGGGGGATCAAAAGGCGGTGTAGTGGTAAATCCCAAGGAACTCAGCAGGAATGAGCTTGAGCAGGTCACACGAGGCTATATCCGTGCCATCGCGAACTATATCGGGCCATTTATTGATATCCCGGCACCCGATGTTTATACTGATGAAAATATCATGGTCTGGATACTTGATGAATATGAACGGATAAAAAGAGAACATGTATTTGCAGTAGTGACCGGGAAACCGGTTGACCTGGGGGGCAGCAAAGCAAGAAGTTATTCCACATCCCTTGGTGGGATCTATGTACTCGAAGAAGCCATGAAAAGAATGGATATGGATAAATTCGAGGTCAGCATTGCCGTACAGGGATTCGGGAATGTGGGAGAGAACGCAGCCCGCATCCTGCATGAGAAAGGATACAAAGTGATTGCTGTGAGTGATTCAAAAGGCGGCATAATAAATAAGGACGGTCTTGATATCAAGGCTGTAATGGAACATAAATTGATAACAGGGAGTGTTGTTGATTTTAAAGAAAGTTGCAATATTACGAATGAGGAACTTTTAACATGCGAATGCGATATCCTGATCCCTGCAGCTCTCTCAGACCAGCTGAATTCGGCCAATGCGAACGATGTTAAGGCCAAAATGGTCATGGAACTTGCAAACGCCCCAACTACAAGAGAAGCTGACAATATTTTTTTTGATAAAAAAATAATACTTATACCCGATGTTCTCGCAAATGCAGGGGGTGTGGTGGTAAGCTATTTTGAATGGATACAGAACCTCAATAATGATTATTGGGAAGAGGATAAAGTCCTGGAAAGGCTCAAAAAAACCATGATAATTGCCTACAATGAAATCCATTCTTTGTGTGATGAAAAAAATTGCAGGATGAGAAAGTCGGCATACCAGCTTGCATTAAACAGAATACTGCATGCAGAGAAATTGCGCGGAAACCTGTAATTACTGTCAATTTTATTTTATAATGTTTTCAAATTCATAGGTGATAAAACCAGATGCAATTTGAGCCAATCCGGCATAGAAATGCACACCTTCTGAATTTTGAAGTTTAATGCAAAATTTTGGGACCCATTCTATCACGTGGCGTTCGAGAAAATCCTTCTGCGCCAGAAGATATCCTTTGAGTTTTTCCTCCTCGCCTTCGCGCAGGGCTTCTCCCTCCTTAAAGGTTAAGAAATGAAGAAATTCAAGCTCTGCACAGATATGATCCGGAAATTCCCGTTTACCTTCTTCCTGGCTCATGCACAGACCGAAAAAATTGTAGAATTCGCTAACTTCCAGCATTATCATACTCCTTGGCTTTGTGCAATAATGGCCCTCGTAAGGCGGACAGGGGGGAACAGGTGTGCCAGTATCGAATGTCCGGGTGAATATTGCCCCGAATTCAGCTAAAGTCATTCCTTTCATAGCATCTTTCTCGTCGTCTTTCATTAGAAGGTGTTCTGACATAAGGGCATTAAGCTCAGGAATTGCGGATATGTTATACATGAGTTCGTCTATTAATTCCCCATTTTGAAAAGTTTTAAAGAGTTCAGGGGTCGGATAACGGAATCCAGTCGAAAGTAATTTGTACAGGTTACTGCGAATTGTCGGATCTCTTGTACAGATTGGTTTTTGAGGCATATTGATAAGATCACCGGATAGAAAGATATTGCCACTCTGAAACTATTTTGTGTCCGCCCCTTTCTGCATACGCTCCTCCTTTCCAATAAGCAAAGGCTATCCTGTAATTTTTCCCGCGCACAAAAGAAACCTGATTTTCCGAACCAGCAGCCATCGGCCGGGTTATTATCACATCCCATATCCCATCCTTCCATTTCTGGTAATGCCTGATGTTCTGGGAAGCTTCATCAGGACTTATTTGAGGAGTGCCCATTCCCCCGGCAACAATATTCTCGGGAACTGGCAGATCGGCTCTCCAGAAAATAATGTTCACAGGTTTGTCCATAGCACCCATGCAGAGAATACTTTCTTCTGTAAAAAGCGGGATTTCCATAGCAATTGCATCTGCAAAGATGGGATAATCAGCTACGGAATTATTTTCTGTGGCTGCATTCCATTGATAGAAGAAAAAAATATCGTTCCCGTTATGCAATACCTTAACTTTTATCTGCCTTATCTCATCAGGGAAGAATGTTGTTCTTGCACCGGCTTCATTAAGTCTCCTGCTGAAAATGATAGTGGTTTCCAGGGCATTGTGCCATACAGGATCTTCGGGGTTAATTGATATTGTCCCGGATGTGTATACTGCTATAATTTCCGCCTGGGGATCGTTGTCGGCCAGAGTTAAGACCTCTTTGTTATTATTTTCATAATTTACCTTGTTTACACCTTGATCCGGTCTGCTTCCGAATGAGGGATCAGTATATCGATCAATTCTGAACGTTCACCTTTTGCCACCTTTTCCCTTTCAGTCCGGATGATGCGAAATATCTCCTTTATTCTCTCAACACGCTGATCGTGGGTCTGATCTGACGTATCGCCGAACAAGTTTGCCAGCACTTCGACCGGAATACGCTGATCTTCAGTAAGCTGTGGACTATAGACAGGCGGGGAAAGAGGCGGAATGTAAAATACGTTAGGTTCGGTCTTGAACTCAGGATGTAGTCTCAAAGCCACTTTCCATATGTTCACGAGTTTATATGCGCCGCTGGCTGTATCATCCGCAAAGCCTACATGATGTATGCGGCCAACGCACTGGGTCGCACATAAGTTGCCTTTATGCTGCTCGATCCTGGGATAACAGAAAATACACTTCTGGGATATCTTTTCTTCCGGGTTGTAGTATATTTTTTTATAAGGACATCCTTTTATGCAATAGCGATAACCCCTGCATCGTTTCTGGTCAACAAGGACGATCCCGTCTTCCTTGCGCTTATATACCGCCTGGCGCGGACAGGCATCCACACAAGGAGGGTCACTGCAGTGGTTGCATATTCGGGGCAGGTAAAAATAATAAGAATTGGGAAATGTTCCTTCGCCCACATCCTCATCCCAGTTGCTTGCATAGGCATTTCCTGAGGGTCTGGGAGATGGAGTCAATACCGATTCCGATACCGATTCTGAGGCATCCCCCCCATTGGTTTTTAAAACCTGGTCGTAGTTGTATTCCCATGGTGTACCATAGCCTTCGTTTATACTTGCAAGCAGTATGCTGTTTTTGTCTTTTGTGTTAAACCATCCTCCCTGGGTTTCCCAGTCCTTTGGATAACCTTTGCCTGGGCGGGTTTCCACGTTGTTCCAGTACATGTGCATCTGACCCTTGTTCCTGTCGGTCCACATGGTTTTACACGCCATGGTACAGGTATGGCAGCCGAGGCATTTGTTTAAGTCCGCCACCATCCTGACCTGTTTTTGCACGGGCATTATTCAACCTCCATGTATTTTCGGATCTCCACGCGGGTATCCTTTTGATTTCCCGTAGGCCCCCAGTAATTTACCTTGAATTTAAGCTGTCCATAGCCTCCCGCAAGCTGTGTGGGCTTGATGCGGATGGTCGTAGGGCTCTGGAAGCCCCCCTTTTTGAAGGTGTAGCGTTCCCAGCCCTGATACATCAATGTTAAGCCCTCAGGCATCCGGGTCGATATGCAAAGATTAGCGATTATTGCCCCGTTGTCGTTGAAGATCTCAACAGGATCGTTATCTGAAAGTTCGCGGGCTGCGGCATCATCCGGGTTTAAGTACACGATCGGATAACCTCTCTGTAACCGCAGCTGGTACTTTGCATCCCGCCACAGGGAATGTATGCTCCACCGTCCGTGTGGCGTGAGAAATCGAAGCCTGTATTTAGTCCCGTCCACAGGCGGCTTGTATACAGGAAGTTCCTCATGGAACTCTTCCAGGAACCAGTCGTGATCTATGTAGAACTGCTGTCTCCCTGTAAGTGTGTTAAGAGGCTGTTTCAATTCGTACATTCTCTGGAAAGCATAGTACGCTTCCTTATCTTTCATATCGCTTGTCCATTCTTTATCTGTTGCCACAATACGCCTGGGCTGCTCGTTTAGCATATCCATTGTCATACCTTTTGTTTCCATTGAATTATCCAGGATGAACTGACCTGCGCTCTTATCTTCCGAAAGCGTGCCCTGTTCCGTAAAATCATTCACCAGTGTTGAAAAATCACGATTAATGGTGGAGCCGTCAGGCAGCGTATCTGTAAAAGAGAACTTTGTGCCTGCAAGCGCACGGGCAAGTTCTAAAAATATCTGCCAGTCTGTCTTGCTTTCAAGCTGCGGGGATATTATTGGGGTGAATGGACTGATGTATGAATGAAGATCAGTTGTACTTAAATCCCACTTCTCGAACATACTTGATGAAGGAAGGATAACATCCGCATATAAACCCGTAGTGTTCATGCGAAAGTCAGTATCTACTATAAGGTCAAGCTTTGACCACAGGTTGGCCAGGATATATTCTGCTCCTTTGGCCTGGTTAAGGAAGTTGGCGCCCCATACTAACAGGATGCGGGGCGTTTTGCCGCTGTCGAGCGTCCCTTCGGGATACAGGGGCATCCAGCCGCGATCAACGCTTTCACGTATGTATTCGCTGATCGGACGCGGCCAAAGGTCATGGTTTTCAGGGTCTCCTTTTCCTTCTCTTTCTTTTTTTCCTTCAATTTTTTCAATTTCTGAGTGCACGTATGCCCACAGGGTGGTCGGCTGGAACCTCTGCTTTATATTTCCAAGAGGATAAGCAAGTTTTAAAAATCCCTCTTCGCACCAGTATTTTTCCTGGCCTACATAGTGGTCAAAGCCTCCGCCCGGAATCCCGACATTACCTGTCAGGGCGGCGAGCAGGATCATGCTCCTGTTTATAAGATCATTGTGGTAATAGTGATTTACTCCTGCGCCCGCAATGATCCTGGCAGGTTTTGTGTTTGCAAACTCGCCTGCTATCCTGGTGATAAGTGCGGCATCCACACCTGTAATATCGGAAACGCTTGCAGGATCGTAATCTTTGAGTTTCTTTTTAAGCAGTGAAAAAACCGTTGTCACTTCCACTTTTCCTGAAAGCGTATCTATTATGAAAGTCCCAAAAAGTGCCTGATCTATCGCACCGGTATCCAGCGTCTTATCCGGACAATCGATTGTACCGGGTGCAAGCACCGCCTTTCCGGAACTTTTGTCCCAGAAATAGAAATTACCTGCCTTCCCATCTGATACGACTTCAGATTCCCTGAGGAACTTGCCATTATCGGTTCGCACAAGCATCGGCATATCTGTGAAACTTTTCAGGTAGTTCTCGTCATATAATTTTTCATTCACGATAATATATGCCATTCCAAGAGCCAGTGCACCGTCTGTACCTGGTTTCACCGGGATGAAGATATCCGCATGGATCGCGACAGGGTTATATTCGGGAGAGATGGCAATTATCTTTGTCCCATGCATCCTGGCCTCAGTCACAAAATGAGCGTCGGGAATGCGAGTCTCAAGGACATTTGAACCCCAGATTATGATATATTTTGAGTTGAACCAGTCCGCTGCCTCGCATGAATCTGTCTGCACACCCCATGTCATCGGCTCACCGGGCGGCAGGTCTGAAACCCAATCATAGAAACTGCATACCACGCCGCCGATAAGGTTAGCAAGGCGTGCGCCTGCTGCATAGGAAACAAGGAATTTTGCAGGATTGGCCGAGTAGAATGTCACTGTATCCGGGCCATAATTCGATATGGCAGATACGATCTTGTCAGCAATGTAGCTAAGTGCTTCCCCCCACGATGCTTTGCGCCATTTTCCTTCGCCGCGCTCACCTGTCCGTATCAGGGGATATTTCACACGCTGCGGGCCATAAACATATTCTTTGTAATTTGCGCCTTTCTGGCATCCTCTCGGATTGTACGTGGGAAGAGTCGGGTTAATATCGGGATAATCAGCATACTGCTCCTCTTTGAATGCAATGTTGTTCCTGACATAGACCTTCCAGGCACAGGAGCCTGTGCAGTTTATCGAATGTGTTGTCCTGCCAAAAGAATCGTACTTCCACTGCTCACGGTACAGTGTCTCCCATCCTCTATATGGGTATTCACCGATGGGTTCATGCACCCTTTCCAGAAGATCAAGTGCCAGCGTATGTTTGGCTGCCTGAGCCCCCCGCTCCAGGAGAGCGCGTGCGCGTTCATGCCTTGCTGCTAAGTTTTCTGTCGATGCTCCTACTGCCAAAATATCCCCCGTTAAAACTTATACTGTTTTGTTTTAATATAAGGGTGCAACATGGAAAAAAGTAAACCACTCCTCACATGTATAAAAATTGCTTATATGTTTCTGCAATTCTCTTCTTCATTTGGGCTGAGGTCCCTTGCGGGCTCTCAGTTGTGCATTAAACGCATCTAATCTCTTTTTCTCGGCAGGATCTTCTTTTGCTTTTACTTTCTTTGCTGCCGTTGCGTTATCCATTGAACTTTCTAGTCCAACCATTTTTTCACCTCCAGTCAAATCTATTATTTTATATACATTAAATCTTTCGGCTGTTATAAAGTTATTCAAAACAATCTCTGCAAATACGAAAATGCTTACGGCGTAAATAGTCAACATATTGAAACCGTCCCAAAGCATCGACGATTATATATAGTATAAACATCCTGCTATCTTATTGGGAGGTTAAAAATTGATTAATAAGAACATAGTATATATCATGGCTTCAATGATCGTGGGATTGTTAGTTGTCGGCATAGTTTCTGCAGATCCCAGTCCAAACGGGCCGGGACAGCCTGGTGCGCCAAACAATGTTTGTGGCCTGTCCAATCCGGTTACACCCGGAAGTTCAAGCTCAGCGCCGGGCTCGGCATTTAATGGGAGCGGAGTTGCGGGTACTGTCTACGCAGGAAATCCAGGCACAGCATCTTTTCTGCATGCTAATAGTGTACATGCGGTTTCCCAGTACGATATTGCATGCTTCCAGGTATCACAAAACCACCCTTGAAAATGACCTAAATTTCTATTTTTTAAATTCTTTTTTTATATCCCAAAAAGCTATCGTCCGACCACTTTATTCCTGATCCTCCGAATCATCACGATAAAAGTAACAGCCCACGCAAGCAGAGCCGCATATATGAAATACCTGGAAATCAGGTAAAACTGCCCCAGCCCCGTAGCCTCTGCAAGTATGAACTCTTCCGGAGCAAGTTTAAAAAATACCAGCCTGTAAACTTCCATTTTATTATCAGGATTTCCCCTTAAAATTTTGATAACTTTGTTATTCGCGTTTCTCTAAAGGCATGTACTTGCATCCTTCAAGTCCGCAGTATCTCCCGACATACTCAGCTTCAGGTCTGTAGATTACAGCTTTTGGCTGCGCCTCGGCAAATTTCTCTTCTATAATATGCGCGCACCATCCTGATATCCTTGAAATCGCAAAAACCGGGGTAAAGAGGTCTGGATCAATTCCCATAACGCAGTAAATGGAAGGACTGTAAAAGTCCACATTCGGATAGATTTCCTTTCCTTTGCGTTCCTTAAATTCCCTCCGAACTACATTTTCAATTTTTCTGGATAATTCGAACCATTTTGTATTTCCCGTCCTTTCTGCGAGTTTTCCTGAGATGCCGGAAAGTATCTTTGCACGGGGGTCCCACGTCTTATAAACCGCATGCCCCATACCCATGATCTTTTCTCCTGCATCCAGTTTTGAATTTATCCACTTTTCAACTCTTTCAGTTTTATCAATATCAAAAAGCATTTTCATTACCTGGGCATTGGCGCCGCCGTGAAGTTCGCCTGAAAGCGCAGCCAGTGCCGCGCCTGTACATGCGTACATATGCGCACGTGTCGAAGCCACAACCCTGGCAGCGAAAGTAGAAGCATTAAAAGAGTGTTCTGCATGAAGTACAAGACATGTATCAAAATCTTTTGCGGTCTGTACATCAGGTATTTCCCCATTCAGCATATACAGGAAGTTTGCAGCCGATCCCAGTTTTTCATCCGGTTTTCTTATTTCAAGATTTTTCCTTATCCTGTCCCAGTATGCAACAATGGTTGGCATTGTGGCGATTAGCTTTATGGAGGTTTTTATCTGTGATCCTTTTGTATTCAGTCTTGCCGCATCATCAAAATCTGCAAGCATCGGTATCACTGATTGGAGGACATCCATGGGATGGGCGGTCTTTTTCCTCTTTTTCATATGCCTGACAATCCCTGCCGGAAGATGCCTTTCAGAAGCGAGCGTTTCTTTAAATATTTCTAATTCTTTCCTGGTGGGAAGGGTCTCATAGAGCATTAAATAGGCTGTTTCTTCATAAGTTGAGTTTTCAGCAAGTATTTCTATATCGTATCCCCGGTAGATCAATCTGCCCTTTTCCCCGTCTACTGCACTTATTCTTGTATCAGCGACCGGAACGCCTCTTAGTCCGATATCCTTGGTTTCCAGCATTATATAACCCCACTTTTTAGAAGGACTCGGCAGCTAATAAGTATTTTGGACAGGAAGGCTTGCACTTTTAAGTTTAACGGGCTCAGTGTGGCAGTTGTTGCGCCTTTCCGCTGAAGAGTTCATCCCCACGCGCCGCAGCATTCTTATTAAAGTCTATGCCTGCTTGGGGCACCGGCGACGGAATGGCCAACTGATAGAACTGAAGGGCCGAAAGCATTCGGAATCAATGTAGCCCCAGACACATTTGTTCCGGTTACAACCCCGTCTGTGACCTGTTGGGGATTGAATGCTTTGCCGTCCAGGAATGCCAGAGTATTCGGAAGCTGTGTTTTTGGAAAGGTATTTAATATCCTACCACCATAATGGGTTGCCTTCGCTTATATGAATTTGAAAATCAATTGGAAATAATAATTATTGGAGAAAATTAAATGGCAAGAATGCACACACGCAAAAAAGGTCAGGCAGGGTCCACAAAACCAATCAGGACGGAGCCCCCAAAGTGGTCGAACACGAACAAGGATGAGATCGAGAGTACTATACAGCAGCTTGCAACGAGCGGAACATCCTCAAGCAAGATCGGTATGATCTTAAGAGACCGTTATGGCGTCCCTGATGTCACACTTGTGACGGGTAAGAAAATAGGGACCATAATGAAGGAAAAAAATGTTTCTTCAAAAGTCCCGGAGGATATTCATAATATTATAATCGATGTACTTGACCTCAATAAACACCTTTTAAAGAATCCTAAAGATATGCATAATAAGCGCGCGCTTAATAATAAGATATCAAAAATTAGGAGACTTGAAAAATATTATCGCCGTGAGGGTGTACTTCCAGCAGACTGGAAATTCTCTATTCAGAGAGCAGAAATGCTCATTTCATAAGTCCCGATGACTGATGGACAGGAAAGCCTCGCTGAACTTGAGGCTTTAAGCAGGCAGGTAGCAGAAGCCATATTGGAACATGATATAGTTCGGCTTATTTCGCATAACGATGCTGATGGCTTATCTGCTGCCGGTATCATGTGTAATGCCCTTCAGAGGAAGGGCATACTTTTTCATGCTACGATAGTCAGCCAGTTTGACCAATCAACTTTAGGCTTAATTGAAAAAACATCCAATGGACCCGTTATTCTTTGCGACATGGGAAGCGGCCAGGTCGAACTGACTTCCAGGATAAAAGAAGCCATAATAATAGACCATCATAAACCAACAGGGAAACTGGAACATGTCCAGTTCAACCCGCATCTTGTGGGTATTGACGGCTCAACTGAATTATGTGCTTCATGTGGCGCTTACATGGTGGCTCGTCAGATGGGCGACAATACCGATCTTGCAGGACTTGCTATTGCAGGGGCGACAGGGGATAAACAGCCAATGAAAGGCGCTAATAAATTTATCCTCGATGAAGCCATTGCCAGGAAGACAGTAACTTCCAGTAGAGGGCTTCGAATGGGGGATGGATCCCTCGCAGAAATTTTTGAAAATAGTGTAGACCCTTATCTTGATATAACCGGTGATAAGGATAAGATCAAGGTCTTTCTGGATAATCTTGGAATAAAAGGTGAATTACGAAATCTTTCAGAAGAACAATTGACGAAACTTTCTTCTGTAATCATATTAAAACTTGTAAAGCAGGGAAGCCTTCCGGCTATTGATTCTCTTATAGGTGACAACTATAACCTGGGCAGGGAAGTTGTACAAAATATTTATGATTTTGTAAATATCCTGAACGCTTGCGGTAAAGATGAAAAGGCAGGAATTGCACTTTCGCTGTGTATGCGGGATGAATCGGTCATTGATGAGGCAAAGGTCATAGCACGAGAGAACCAGCGCGCTTTGATCAGCGTAATTAAAAAAGCACAAGCCCGGATCAAGTCAGCCCGGAGTTTCAGGTATGTGCTTCTGGAGGATTCAAGTGGCACGGGAATAATTGCAGGAACGATGACGCGATACTTATATCCGGATAAACCTTTCCTCACATTTAACGAAATTGAGGAAAAGATCCGTGTTTCAGGTCGCGGGACAAGGAAATTGGTGGACAGAGGACTTGATCTTGCAGCGGCTATGAGGGAAGCATCAGCAACTGTCGGAGGCATGGGAGGGGGGCATGATGTTGCATCCGGCGCCACGATACCCATCGGGACGGCAATGAAGTTCATAGATCAGGTCGATTCAATTATTGAAAAACAGTTAAAACCAAAAGCATGAAGATAGAAGGAAAATTAACATTCAAAGGTGAAAGAGCAGGAGAACTGGTTAATATTATTGCACAGTCCCTGGCGCCGGATAATGTTCCTGGAATAAAGACGATTATTGAGGATGGTTCTGCGGTCGTTTTATTCGAAGGAGAAAGGGTGGGTACGATCCTTGCTTCGGTTGATGATTACCTGATGAATGCAAAAATTGCGTATGAAATGATAAATTTAAATAATAAGATCCCTGGATCATGTACTAAAAAGACAAATTGATATTTCATGTCTCATCCATTTGACGACACTCTATTGATCAAACACGTTGACCAGCTGCTGCAAAGCTACTTACGCTTGACAGGACGAGAGCTTATTCCTCCTGGTGGACTACAAGAGCGCGCCAGGGCACTATTTTATCAGCCGTTCATAGTTCTCTCGCATGGAACACAGGAAGATCCTGTTTTGAACTACGGTAACCAGGCAGCACTTGACCTGTGGGAGATGACATGGGAAGAATTCATTAAAATGCCATCGCGCCTTACTGCGGAACCTGTTAATCGGGAAGATCGTGAAAGACTCCTTGAAGAGGTCAGACGCAATGGATATATCGACACATACCGCGGAGTACGCATATCTGGCACAGGTAGGCGCTTCTTGATTGAAAAAGGCACGGTCTGGAATATCATTGATGAGAATAACAAATATGCGGGGCAGGCAGCGACTTTTAGCAGATGGACATATTTATAATTTGTTTTTTTTAATCTTGTTTAAGAATTCAACAAGAAGTAAAGATTGTTAAAATTAATAAACAAATACATGTATATCATTCCTAACATTGCGCCCTTTGCCATCCTTCGGTTTTGAACAGGAATTCGATGCATTACCAGCATTATGAGAAAGACTATTGATAATTTGAACGGGACGAACCATTCCTGGTTATACAAGGGATTGAGTTCTTTGTTTTGCGGGTTTTGAAGGGCAAAATACGTGATCGCCAGGTCAGATATTTGCAGTATTGTGAATAATATTCCAAATAATATTATAAATCGTATATATCCGGAATTACCACCGATCAAAGATTTAAATCTATAAAGAAAATTATATTTTATCTCACTGTTTATATCTTGATTTTCCAGATTATTCACGTGATCTTTCGGGTAGGTCATCTCATACACACCAATTCTAAACATTACCTTTATCTATTTATATATATCTAATTGATTATATAATTATAATTGTTATTATTATCATGAAACATTTTTTCAATTGAAATATAGATGTAATATCTGTGGAAAAACATTCCAAAACGATAATATTTTAGAAGAGCATGAATTAGTATCAATGGTTTACGTTACAGGTTTTAGATGTTTCAGGTGCGGAAGGCTGCATAAACCCTATGAAATAGAGCGGTTGCCAATTCCAAGGTGCGAGTGCGGCTCGGCTGTGGATGCTGAATATGATTACAAATCCATAAAAAAAGTAATTCTTCGCGATGAATTCATGCGCACACCTGCGACCCACTGGAAATACTGGGCTTTCATGCCTGTAAAAGACCTTTCAAAGTGCATTTCGATGGGTGAAGGCGGCACACCTCTTCTTGAAAATAAAAGACTTTCAAAAACAGGGCGATTGCTCATAAAATACGAAGCTACAAACCCCACAGGCTCTTTTAAAGACAGGGGATCCTCTCTTGAAATAACAAAAGCGCTTGAGTTCAAGAAGAAAAAAGTGGCGCTTGCATCAACTGGCAATATGGGTGCATCCATGGCCGCATATGCGGCTTTTGCAGGGCTAAAATGCAAAGTGTTCATTCCTGATATCGTGGGAAAAGAAAAGATCACGCAGATAAAAGCATATGGTGCAGAAACGATACCTGTTGCCGGAGATTATTCTGTGGCCATGAGGCGTGCCGAAGAATTTGTGATGTCAAACAGCGATTCATTCCTGACAGGAGATTATCCATGGCGCAGCGAAGGCACAAAAACTGTAGGATTTGAAATAGCAGACCAGTTGTACTGGCATGTTCCCGATTATATTGTAGTGCCGGTTGGTAATGGAACACTGATATGGAGCATTTATGAAGCATTCCGCGAGCTTGTGCTTGTGGGGATAACAGATAAAATACCCGGAATTATAGGCGTACAGGTTGAAAATTGCGCGCCAGTGGCTGATGCCTGGGAAAATAACTTAAAAGAAATAATCCCTGTAAAAAACCCAAAGACAATAGCAACAGCCATTGCATGTGGAGATCCGATAGATGGCCTGGCCGCACTCAGGGCAATAAGGGATTCAGGAGGCTTTGCCATAAAGATCACAGATAATGAGGCGCTATTGGCGCGTAATCTGCTTTCCTGTAATGGGATTTTTGTTGAACCCAGCGGCGCTGTTGCGTATGCTGGATATATAAAGAATAAGCTGGAAGGCACAGTTGTTTGTATTGCCACAGGACATGGATTAAAGGATATGTATGGGCTGGGTGATGAGCGCTGATGCCGGCTATGCTGGATAGGGCATTTAGGGGTAGTTTTGAAAAGTTATATTAGGTGAAAAGCCTGCTAATGAATCAGGAACGATAAATGGAAATAGAATTCAAAGATGAGACAATAATCTTCAACAGGGAGCTTACTTTACTTGATAGTTTTGTTCTGGATTTTATAGAAAATCTGGATAATGTAATGCTGAAAATGTTTTTAGGTAAGCTCAAGATATCAGATAATAAAGTTAAAAAGTACCTTGGAGACTTCGATGAAAGTTGATATAGAAGAACTAAAAAAAGAAAAAAAAGCTAATTTCAAGGAACGATTGGATTTCATTGATAGATACGTTGAATGGATTAAAGCGACGCCAAACAAAGTATGGTCAAAGCAATATAAAGATTTCATAGACAGTTCATTTCAAAAACAATAATTTTCTTGGATAGAGGCTAGACCAGCGCCGGACTGGACAGGCTGATGCCGGCGCTACAATTCAGTCGATAAATAAAAAATAGCGTCACGCTTTCGTTCTGAAGCGCCACGCAACAAGCAGCGCCATAAAGACAAAAATCCCTGAGGGGAATGGTGTCGACTTTGCCGGAGCGCCCGTTCCTGTTATTTCCGGTGCGGAAGTCGTGGCGGCGGCGCCGGTGTACTGCTCGTCGAGGATGTAGGGGTTGGCGATGGTGATCTCTCCAAGGGTCAGAGCATAGTGCAAAAATTTCTTTACTAATTTCTTTACTAGAAGATGGAATTTCTGTTATTTTGGTCATCTTTGTCATTTTGATAGAAATCCCTTCACCTTTCTTTGTTTCTTTCCAGTTAAGTGAAGATAATTTTCATTAGAAATTACGGATTTTCCTGTTTTTTCCTCAAGCTCTTTCCGTGTATTCTTTGCAATTGTGCCGCCTTCAACAGCAGAATCCTTGCATTCTTCAAATCCCAGGGAATCTTTAGAAATTGTAATATCCGTTGTTGCTTTTTCACCGACCATAGTAAGGATCAACTCCCAGTCCGTCATATGGTCTCTCAGATTCTGGCTGTCCCTTTCCAGGCTTTTGAATTCTTTGTATTCACTAACGGTTTTGCCAAATGTAGCCTTTGATATCTCATTCGTGAGTATCGCAAAGTCTTTTTTCTCCTGAATACCCCTTGTTTTCCATTCATCAGTTAAATCCTGCCGAATCGCTATGCCTCTTAGCCTCTTGTCGATCCAATCCTCTGGATAGCCTTTGAGTTCATAATATTCCTTAACCCTGTCCTGCGCAAGTTCTGGATTTTCTATTTCCTGTATCCTTTCGTATCCGACTTTTGCGAGCCATCTTTTGAATGGTTCAGCTTTTTTTGAAGGAATGGATTGGATTATCCTGAACATGGATTCGGTGTTGGCGCAGTCGGTTTTGTAACTTTTACCATCTGCGGATGGTAGTTTCAGTTGTACCCAAATTGGGGACAACTCAAGTTTTTGAAATTCTCTGTCTTTAATTTTGCCCCAATACTGCCTTGGCGTTGGACTATCTGTCAAAACTTGTAAAACATCAACCACTGAAAAATACCACTGTTCATCATGCCATATTCGTCTTATTTTAGTACCTTCAAAAACAACAAGCGCTTCTTTTGAGTCCATGTTCATCTCTCGATAGAATAAATTTCTTGCATGGTCAAGATACCAGCAAGGTTAAAAAAGGTTGTTAGAGCGATGTGAAAGTGATTTTTTGTGAATGATTTCATTTTTTCCTTTAAAGGACCCGCATGTTTTTTGATTCATTTTACTTCCCCGTATTGAAATTCTCAACGATCTCTTCAGGGGTCAAAGCATAGTGGTAATCGATGGCGCTTCGGTTTTTTTTAATCTTGCGTCAACCTTTCCGTCAACTCTTGCGTCAACCTATTTTATGACATAATGTATTGTCTTACCAGCACCTTTTTGCTCAATAAGATTTAATTCGATTAACTTTATAATTTCTTTATGCGCTGCCTGACGTGATATCTTAAACATCTTTTGAATTTCACCGCTTGTTATTTGCCCATTTGAAATTATATTTTCCATAATTTTCATTTGCTTTTCAGTGAGCGTAATCTGTCCTTTTGACTCTTTTTTATGTTTTTCCAGAGAAAGATGAAGTGCCTTCTCTTTTACTTTTGCGATGGAAAGAAGAACGCCATCTGTAAAGTATTCGAGCCAGTCTGTAAGATCAAGCGTTTTCTGTTCAACTGATTTTAAAGCGCGGTAGTATGCGGTTCTCTCGCTGTCGTAATGGTCGTCCAGAGCAAAAAATTTCTTTATGTCGAACTCCCTGAGATAAAGGATAAGAGTAGCTAATGCCCTTGCTGTCCTGCTGCCAACAAATACCTGAAGGTTTCTATATCTGCCCTTATCAAAGCATCTCTCCTGAGCGATATTTCCCATTTTGGCACGAGATAGGCGTTGAGAATGGTCTCCCTGGCTGAAGCTATGTCAACGAGATTTTTCACTATCTTATGAGTGTATCTAAAGTTCGGGCTAAATATTATATTCATCTTCTATTATTGGGGGAATAGATTCATCATGTGCGTTTTGGATAGGTTTTTGTGCCAGTTCGGGTCTTTTCTCCCGTTCATAAACGACTTTGGCAAGCAATTTTTTAGATTCATTTTACCACCTATGTTATTTCTTTCAATCTCTTTAAACCCTCATTAATTTTAATCTGAGAATCCTCAATAATCTTAATAAGCTCTTCCGGTTTGGGTATGACTTTTTCTTTGACATTGGGATTGACAGCTTTTATATCATAATTCTTACTTTTTATTGTCTCGATATCGATAAACCAGCTTTTTTCACTGATCTTATCTTCTTCTTTCGCAGAATGGCGCCTGATCAGGAAGTCCTCGAATTTATTAAGCGTCAGAGGGTTTTTCTTTAGAATTTTGATATTAGACATGTCGTAATACCAGACTTTTTGCGTTGGCTTTCCTTTCGTGAAGAATAACAGGTTCGTCTTGACACCTGCGCCTGCATTTAAGAAAGCGTTCTGCGGCAAGCTTATGATACACCACAAATTACATTCTTCCAATAATTTTTTCTTTGTCTGGACAAAAGCCAATTCATTTGTCCTGAAAAGTACTCCTTCATCGATAACCATTGAACATGTTCCACCATCCACAAGATGATCTATAATATGTTGGATGAACAAAATTTGGGTATTGCCGGTCTTGAAAACAAAGTTAGTCTTGGCGTCTTCCCCTTCTTTACCGCCAAAAGGAGGATTTGTAAATATATAGTCAAATTTACTCTGAGCGCCTTCGAATAGCTCCATATATGTATCCCTGCCGCTGAGCGTGTTTTTCAAGCCGATATGGGGATAATCTATCCCGTGCAGGACTAAATTTGCCAGCGCGATCGGGAAAGCTGTGTCGCTGTTATCCAGACCCCAGAAAGCATCATGCTTTAAATGTTCGATTTCGGTTGCGTTCAGTTCTCTGCATGACAGTTCAGGGTTAGTAAAATAAGCATAACTTTCGGCGAGGAAGCCGCCTGTCCCGCAGCACGGATCGTAGATCGTTACGGGCGCACCGTCTTTGATTATTTCAGGTTTTACTGCCCTTATCATAGCACGAATTACTTCCCTGGGAGTAAAGAACTGCCCACCGTCATTGTTTTTCTCACCCATCTTTAGCAGCAAGCCTTCGTAGATTTGCGAGAGCGGGAACTGGTGGGTTTCGTCGATGTTTTCCGAGGTGAGATGGTCTATTTTATCCAGCACATCCAGCAGGTTCGTCTCACTTGCAAGTTTTGTCTGGTTATTGTTCCTGAAGATTTGCGAAATGAGCTTTTGTTTTATGTTTGCTGATGGTTTGTCCTGGAATGATTTTAAGTATGGAATCAATTCGTTATTCACAAAATTAAGGAAATCTCCCATTTTGCTGTTTTGCAGTTCTACCCTTTTCTTGCCGTATGTATTGCCCCAGTCCCTCCACCTGTATGGTTCTTTTAAAGAGGGAGTAAACGACTTTCCGACAGCCTGGAATTTTAGCTCTTCTTCCTGCTCCTTTTCATCAAGTATTCGCAGGAACATCATCCAGGTAAGTTCCGGGATGTATTCCAGGGCGCCTTTTGTCCTGTCGCGGCGCATGATGTCGCAGACTGATTTGATGTATGCGTTCATGCTGGACTGACCGTTTACCAATCTTGCGTTATTGTTTTTTACCATGTTAATATCTCTTTAAGATTTAGAAATGACAACCTGAACGACAAGTTAAATGACAAGATCAACTGTACGATTTTATCGTACGGTTCAAAACCATCTTCCAGTAATCTTGCGTCAACCTTTCGTCAACTCTTGCGTCAACCTATTTAATGACATAATGTATTTGCCTTATGGCCTCTAAGATTTTTTGGATATTAGCCACTTTTTATCACCTCTAAACCAATGCTTTTTCAGATTCTATAGCAGCAGAAGGTAGATGCCATGAAGTTTTGCCTTTGTAAAGTCCGGTTTTTTCCAGTTCGTGTAGTGTTTTCTTTAAATTATTGAAATAATCTTCACCAAACAATGGTTTTCCTTCACGTATAGAATCCAGCGCCGTAATTTTATATGATCGCAGCATTGTTTCAAACTCAACTTTTGTATAACCAAGTGGTTCGATAGGAAGTGTTGATGAATTAATATCAATCAAATCTTTTATCCTTGATAGAAAATCATTTTCAAAGTTATCGCTCAATACGATAATATCTATATCGCTTGAAGGTGTAAAAGTCCCTTTGGCTCTTGAACCATAAAGAATAATACAAATGGGTTTGAACTTCCCTATGACTCTCCTGCAATATTCCTTTAATTCTTCATTTATTGCATCAGATTCTGTGCAAATTCCTTTATTTTCTTGGCGCATACTAATGACTCCTTAGCAATTCTCTCAGTATAATAATCCTCAGGTCTTCCCGATGGATATGCATCGGGGTATCGTGAAGAAATGTAATGTCTATCAAGCTCCTTTGCGCACGGCTCAATTTCACTGATGTCCACATCATTGATTTGCGCAAAGCTTCGCAAAAGCGATAGGACTGAATGACCCCATGAAGCTTCGTTGTGAGCCTGAAGCAGTCCTTTTAAAATCTTTTCCGAAGCCTGCTGGGAATAAAAGGCGCAAGGGTTATATTTTTTATTTTCCAGCAGTATCTTTGCAGTCAGGATGTCGCTTTCGCCTTCTTCAAACCATCTTAAAGCTTCTTCTCTTATCATTTAATTGCTCAACCTCCGGGAGTTTTAGCATCAATATCAATTGGTACGCTGATGCCATAAAATAAACAAAAAATCCGCTGCGAAAGTTTGCTTTCAAGGTTCTTTTTTATTGCGATGAGATAGTTACTATATCCTGTTACAGAGATTAAAAACGAACCGCAGATAAACGCAGATGAACGCAGATTTACTGCATGGTATCTGCACTCAATTGAGGCCAATATGATTTCTATTTCTTTTTCAAGTGGCGCTGTCATTTCATGAGTCCTTTTCATTATATTATCAGCTATTGATTTGATATTGCCCGAAGACTTCGTTCAGGATGGAGGCGGGGAGCTGATTAACTGCCTTTAATTGTTTAACCGCTTCGTTTTTCATTATCTCAATTTGTGCCGTCTGCTTGTCGAGTTTTGAAGCTATTTTTTGTTGTTCTAATTTACTCGGAACTGGCAAAATTAAATCCCTTACATCATACAGGTTTACTCTGGGCCGTGTTGAACCGATTATTTTACTGTTGAGTTGCTCAGCGACAAGGTTTGAATTAAGAAGATATTCCATAAAATGCACATCATTTTCTGTTTTATTTACTCTAACTCTAACGACATCAGCAACAAGAATCCCTTTTTCAAATTTATCTGGAATCTTGCACGCTTTGCCTACTGGAATCCCCAATTTTGCTATAACAATATCCTCTGGGTTGTAAGAATGCCTTTTAAGTTCTTCAGCTTTTTCAGGCGTTATATATTTTATATCTGAATTGATGAATTTCATTCTCTGAATATTTTGCAACCTGATTATTGGTACGCCTTCATTTTTATAGTCTGCTACAACAAGATTAGAACCAAAAGGCCCTGACACAATATCTTCTTTCCAATCTTCTGTGACTTCTGAAAGTTTTCTCCATTTCCAATCAGCAGGTAAATCACCGTTAAGTTTGAAATGAAATATTTCATTTAAATAAATCTCAAATAATCTTTCTGTTGAATCTAATTGTTTTCCCAGTTCTTTTCTCATTATATCGATTTGAGCCATTTGCTTTTCGAGTTTGTCAATTATTATCCTCTGCGTATCTATTGGAGGAACTATAACTGGAAGTGGTCTTAACACCCTCATGCTTAAACCACTTCTTTCATTGTCTCCTGTTAGATTCCTTAATTTTTGATATCCATTCTTTAAATAATAAAATAAAAAAATATAATCCAAATTTTGTCTATTTTTCGGTATAAATGCGATAATTGATTGATTACAAGTAGCCTCAGTTTTTAACACTGCAACTGTACCCCTTGTTTTACCTTGACCATTTAGAGCTATCAATACAGAATCTATAGGTAGCAGTCTTGCATTTGAATCTTTTAGACCTAATTCTGTAATGCGTCCTTCCACGTCATAAATGAATTCTTTATTGATATCGCCTGATACAATCCACTTGATATTCCCTCCAAAATACTCTGGTCGGCTTTTAGATGGTGTGCCTCCGGTTTTTAAATCACAAACGTCCTCCATTTTGTAGACGTGCCAACCTTCAGGCAATTTGTTCTTTTGTATGGAGATTAATTCTTGCTTCATGCCGCCAGCAGCCCCATCTTTACCTCAGATACCACATGTCCAAGATTAAAACCAATCTTAGCCAGAGCCTTAATCCCGCCAGCCTTCTTTATCTCACCCACATCAAAAATTTCCGGACTTTCAAGCTCCTCGATGCCATTCTCTTCAAATTGCTTCGCCAGGGCCTTGATTACATTCGCCGAATCTCCGGGCAGCGATAACAGCCAGTCCTTGTTCTTATAATCAAACGCAAGAACCCTTTCCCCCCTTGTTTTTGCAGGTACGCCAAAGCCGATTTCAGCGAACAGGTCAAATAAATCGCAATCTTTTAGCTTCAATAAATCCCGAAGCAGCAAGGCGCCTTTCTCGCCGCCAGGCAAGGCTGAAATCAGATGCTTCCTTTCCTCTGGATTGACCCACATTTCACGCAGCAGTTCAATGTTATCTGCATGCTCAACCAGCGAGGCCGCCAGTTTCTCCCTGTACTCTTCAATCGTGAATGGCCGCTCTTTGCCTGTTATTTCATCTTTCATTAATATGAATGTCCCTTCGTCCCTGATTTCAACATAATATCCCCGAACCTTGGCAATCTTTCTTTTTTCTCCTTCTATTGGAGGTTTTGAAGGCTCAGTTCTTGGCGTTGAAATGAACTCCTTTCCAAATAACCTTGTCGCATTGGTATAATCATAAATCCTGAACATGAACTTACTGAAGGATTCATCAATTCTCATCCCGCGCCCGACCATCTGATAAAAGAGAATCGGCGATTTTACATAAGTGAAAAACACAATGTTCTGGACACAGGGGATATCCACACCCGTCGTCAGCAAATCAACAGTTGTCGCTATGAAATGGGAATTCCTGCCTCCACGCATGTTCGCAATCAGAACTTCCTGACTATCTCCTAAAGAACCGCTTGCTATTCCTTTTTGCGTACATTTGAATGCAAATTTCTCAAAACCTGAAAGCCCTTTATCCTTATACATATTGTTCAGTTCAATTTCCACGTCTTCAGCGTGTTTGTCATTCGCGCAAAAAATAATCGTCTTCTGTCTCAAGCCGCCCGTTTTTTCAAACTGCTCCAACAAATCCTTGCACATAGCCTTTCTTCGGTCAGGAATTATCAGTTCCTTATCATAATTTTCTTTACTATAAATCTCTTTAACATCACTTGTACCCAGAAGCACACCGGTTTTTGCATCAGAAACTCCCTTCTCCAGAAGCTCATCCCTCATTATCGGGCGCTCATCTATACTGGGGGTCCTCTTGACAATCTCACAAGCAGCCAGATAGCCGTCTTCCCATCCCTTTGAATATGGATATTCATATACAGGCTCACCAAAATATGTAAGATTGTTCCTGCTGATTTTCTCATCCTTATCTTTTTCAGGTGATTTCTCGCCTGTTATCTTCCTTGGAGTCGCAGTCAATCCAATCTGCACAGCATCAGGATTATTTGTGAGGACGACACTCCACCTATCCCATGCGCTCCTGTGACATTCATCTATGATGATGTGGCTGAAATAATTCCTGGGATAATTTTGCAAAAAGAATGATATGTCACCATCTTCATCAATCCCCAGTGCCTGGTATGTTGAAACAATAATCCTGGCATTCTTTTTAGGGTCTTTATTCTCAACAAACGCCGCATTATCGCCAAAAACAGAGAACATTTGTCCAAATCCCTGCTTCCTGAGTTCGTTCCTATCGCAAACAAATAAAGCTTTTCTCAAATGTCCTGCTTCAGCCAGTTTATACAAAATCTGGACAGCTATTCGTGTCTTTCCCGAACCCGTCGCAAGAGAGAGTAATACTCTATTCCACCCTTCCTTCTTTGAAGCAATTTTCTCTAGTGCGGCTCTGATTGCAGCATCCTGATAATATCTTCTTTCAGATTGTCCTCCTCTATAGGGCACATACAAGGGTTTGGCATCTTCATCCGACAGAGAAAAACCTCTGCTCTCTTCATATAACTTTTTTAGCAATTCAGGTGTTGGAAAGTTTTCCAAAAAGAGTTCTTCGGTTACTTTCTCCTGGAAAGAATCATATTCAACAAATAGATGACCGTTAGTGGAAAAAACAAATGGAACATTAAGACATTTTGCATATTCTTTGGCTTGTCCTAATCCAAGAGTTGCATGTTCATCTTCTTTTTTAGCTTCTAATATTGAAATGGATAACGGATTCTCCATTTCTTTCACTGGTAAGCATAACAGATAATCAGTCCTTCCTTTCTTGCGCTTAGGTTTCCCATTGATAATTTCGATAGTTCCGGCAGTAGTTTCTCGTCTTATTAGATCCTCAGTCCAACCCAATTTGTGGAGTGCCGGATCAATTAATTTTGCTCTAGTATCAGCTTCGTTAAATCCCAATTTCTACCTCATAGCCACCGTTATTATATGGCTATTTAAAACTTTGAGTCCTATGGCAAGACAATAGATATACCTTAAATATATATAAGCATATAGTTTTTAAAAAACCATATTTTATTTCAATTTATAAATATTTATAAAAATAATTATGAGCTATAAAACGTGATTTCATAACGCCCGAATGAGTGCCCGCAGAAAAAGATGAAAATATTAAAAAGGTAACTGACCAGAGGAACAGATAATGAATTATCCTACAATGCAAGCATGGATAGTTATGAAATTATGCAACCAGTGATTTCATGTTAAGCCCCGCCAGCGGCGGCGCTTCCGTCGGGTCTGGGGTCGCACCCCAGCGCCATAAAGCAATGTTGACCGAATGTGTTAATTGTATGCTCCATCTCACGATTTTTTCAAGCGCCATGCCAGCAATAATGCGCTGACCGTGAAAATAACCGGAAGGAAAGGCGTCGACTTCGCCGGGGGAGCGCCTGTTTCGGTTATTTCCGGTGCAGGAGTCTTAGTAGTGGCGGCGCCGGTGTACTGGTCGTCGAGGATGTAGGGGTTGGCGATGGTGAATTGAGTAATTTTGTCATTTTTAGATTTAATATTATAAAATTTTACTAGTAAGTTAATTGGTGCATTTCCATTTTTCCAAGCGTCATTTGGAGTGAGTTTCCATGTATATATTTTTGACCAACCGGATTCAATATTTAAATTGGATATCTTTTCATCAACTTTACTTGGCCCGGATAATACCTCAAAAGCTTTTGTAACCCCTGGTTCTTGTAATATTAATGTCACATGTCCATCTATTTTTGATATAACTTCAACTTTAACCTCAACTGGCTCCCCAATCTTTAATTGTAATCCATTTACAGTTGCATTTTCACCATTGAACCATGCCCTAACAATACCATATTCATTTTCGGCCCCTGCTGCTATTTGAAAATTCAAAAGTAATGATGCTATTAAAATTAATGTTCCAAATTTCATTTTTTCACCGTATATCCAGAAGTTTCTTCAATAATCACCCAATCTTTATCTCCTATTCCTTCTAATTTGCCTGGTGGTACTACTATGAAAGTACCGGTTGTAAATTTAAATTTGATTGGTAGATTATCTCCAATGGGTAAATTGGATACTGGGTCTACCACATCCGGATCGTTTTCCCTCACATACACCTGCGCCTCATGCCCGAACATCGGATCAGGATGCACTTCATTATCAACATCATGCACCTCAAACTTCACGAACTCACCTTCAACATCTATCGACCATGCATTAAAAGTCGCGATCCACGGCTCAAGAGATGGCAGAATATCAACTCCATTTCCACCCAGCAAATTAATATTCCTCAATTTCAACGTATAAAGCTGCTCCGCACCATACG
>CABMCA010000076.1 GCA_902384525.1 uncultured archaeon | reverse complement strand
TATACCATTAACCATTCTTTCTCTTTTTCCTATAATCCATAATTACGAGTATTGCAACTACAAACAGACATCCGAGGAGAAATACGAGTCCAGGATGTGCATTGATCGCGTTTATTATGTTTGTGAATATATCGGGCGCAGCCTTGCTTATTGCACCATTATCCAGCGCTGACGGCTGCACAGGGACAGCTGTTGTCGCATTTGCATCCCAGGTATTTATTGTTGAAGCGGGAACTCTACTACCGACCTCTCCACTTTTTACGGTTTCATTAATTATACTGACAGGCGTGGATGTGTTAACAGATAGATCCTGAGTGCCTGGGGCGGGAACAGGTGATGATTTCAATTCATTTGTTATAAGCAGATCATTTGCGTTCCTTCCAGCGCTTCTCATGAAAAATTCAATTATGCTTGAAGCAAATACTGCTGCTAATATTATTCCCAGGTATTTCCTGAGTATATCACCAACAGAATTCCGGTCTGTCTTTTCCGGTACTAGAATGATGAGTTTTCTCACAGGGGCATAGATCCTGACCTCCCGCCCTTTCTCGCTATATTTTATCTTTTCGACTTTTATCAGTCCCACGCTCTCCAGATTCTCAAGGTTGTAAGCAACGGTGGTAAGGGGCGCGTGCAGGCTCTGTGCAATATCCGAAGCAGTAAGAGGGGCATCAGCCAGAAGCTCGATTATCTGCCTTGCTGTATCGTTTGAGATTACCTGCGTTATCTTCTTTGATTCGTCCCCCAGCGGCAGTATGAGGAGCTTCTCTTCGCCCGGGTATTTTTCATTTTCTGGCATTGTTATTATTAATAGGCAAGGATATTAAAAGAGATTGCTATAACTACGAATGGAGCTGTAATTATAACCCACTTCGTTATTTGACGATGCCCGTTTCGTTAGTTTTATATCCCATCAAATCTATACCTCGCTCTCATATGACTGAAAAAGCAGATATTGCTTCGACTCCTGCCTCTACCACTTCTGGTATTAATCCTCCTGTAATGAATGGCTCTTATCATGACCTGAAGAACAAACTCGCTGAGAAAATGGCGGGTGAGATCACCTTATCTGATAATCCGGGAGAGACATTAAAGAAGTGGAGGGCAGCCTTTGAGATACCCCAATCCGATCTGGCCTTTTTTCTTAAAGTTTCACCATCAGTAATAAGTGATTATGAAAGCGGAAGGAGAAAATCCCCCGGGATTTTCATCGTCAGTAAGATCGTGGAAGCAATACTTGAAATGGATACTGCACGCGGTGGCGCCAAAATCCGTTCTTATGAAGGAATGCTCAGGGGTGGTTTTAGCGCTGACGCTATATACGATATTCATGAATATCTTTCCCCGATGTCCATAGAAGAGCTCATAAAGCTCGTGAATGGGGAAGTGGTTTACAGCCCCCCATCCGAACAAATAAAACCGTTATACGGTTATACAATTGTGGATAGCCTGAGAGCGATCCTCCAATTATCTTACAATGAATTCCAGAAATTATATGGATGGAGCTCTGAAAGAGCCATGATCTTCACCCAGGTATCAACAGGCAGGTCGCCTATGGTTGCCCTGAGGGTAACAAACCTGAAACCTGCATTGGTGGTAATTCATGGAATCACGGCATCACAGGTGGACAAAATAGCAGCAAAGATAGCAGAGATCGAACATGTTCCGCTTATTGCGACGGTTATGCCAATGCCAGACCTGATCCGCGCTCTTGCGTCCCATGATCTTAAACATTAATATTATTATCAGTATAATTTAATATTTAACAAAAAAGAGGTACAAACATGAATGTTGGAATCGTTTCATATGGTGCTTACATACCCAGATACAGGATACGGGTTGAAGAGATAGCAAAGGTATGGGGCGCAAATGCAAATAGCATAATTGATGGGCTCATGGTTTTTGAAAAATCAGTGCCTGATCTTGATGAGGACACAATAACAATCGCAGTAGAAGCTGCACGTTATGCAATTAACCGGGCAAATATAAATCCGGAAAAAATCGGAGCGGTATATACAGGTTCGGAAAGCCATCCTTATGCGGTCAAGCCTTCAAGAACCGTTATAGCTGAAGCAATTGGAGCTACACCTGACCTCACTGTCGCGGATTTTGAGTTCGCATGCAAGGCAGGAACTGCTGCTATCCAGACATGCATGGGCATGGTAGAAACAGGAATGATCGAGCTTGGTATGGCAATTGGCTCAGATGTTTCCCAGGGCGCGCCAGGGGATGCACTGGAATATACTGCTGCCGCAGGCGGAGTAGCCTATATAATCGGAAAGAAGGACCAGGTTGCAAATATCGAATCCACATATTCATACACTACAGATACACCGGACTTCTGGAGAAGGGAAGGAATGCCTTATCCGGAGCACGGGGGAAGATTCACGGGAGAACCGGGATACTTCAAACATGTTTCATCTGCTGCGGAGGGACTTATGAAAAGAATGGGCACAAAACCATCAGATTACAATTATGCGATATTCCACCAGCCAAACGGCAAGTTCCCAACCCGCGTGGCAAAAATGCTTGGTTTTACCAGTGAGCAGATAAAACCAGGGCTTGTGGTTCCGCGTCTTGGAAATACATATTCGGGCTCATGCATGATGGGACTTGCAGCAACTCTTGACATTGCAAAAGCAGGAGACCGGATATTCATGACTTCATTCGGGTCAGGTGCCGGAAGCGATGCATTCAGCTTTACGGTGACTGACAGGATCGATGAAATACGAAACAGGGCGCCAGGCGTTGAAACATTGCTGGCAAATCCTATCTATATCAATTATGCGACCTATGCGAGACATAAAGGTAAGATTAAATTATAAAATCGAATAAATCAAATAAGGTGAAAAAATGAGAGATGTGGCAATTATCGGAGTCGGATGTACGGAATTCGGCGAATTATGGGATAAATCCTTCAGGGAGTTATTTGTGGAAGCTGGAGTGAGCGCGATAGAAGATGCCAATGTTCAGGGCGGAAAGATCGACGCACTTTATGTGGGAAATATGAGCGGCGGGCGGTTTATTGAACAGGAGCATCTCGGGGCGCTTATTGCGGATTATTCCGGTCTTGCAAGCCTTAACGTCCCTTCAACGCGCGTGGAAGCAGCCTGCGCATCGGGCGGGCTTGCGCTGCGCCAGGGTATCCTTGCAGTAGCATCAGGTTACCATGATATTGTGGTAGCAGGAGGGGCTGAAAAAATGACCGATGTGGGTGTTGAGACAACAACGGATGCTCTTGCAGCGGCTGCTGACAGGGAATGGGAAGGTATTATGGGCGCAACATTCCCGGGCCTGTATGCTATGATTGCAAAGCTTCACATGCATAAATATGGTACAACACAGGAACAGCTGGCAGCAGTGGCTGTGAAGAACCATCACAACGGCACAATGAATCCAAAAGCGCAGTTCCAGAATGAAATTTCAATTGAAACTGTAATTAATTCCCTGATGGTCGCAGACCCCTTGAGGGTCTTTGACTGTTCCCCGATCACAGATGGCGCATCGGCTGTCGTCATTGCCCCGGCTGAAATCGCAAAGAAATATTGTGATACTCCTATCTATGTAAAGGCATCTGCCCAGGCAAGCGGCACAATTTCGCTTCATGACAGACCTGATATTACAACTGTTGATGCTACTGTCGCAGCAGCGAAATGGGCATATAAGATGGCAAAACTCAAACCAAACGATATAGGTTTTGCAGAAGTTCATGATTGTTTCACAATTGCTGAGATATGTGCTATCGAAGACCTTGGATTTGTTAAGAAAGGAGAAGGCGGGCCTGCAACTGAATCAGGCATGACAGCCATTGGGGGTAAAATCCCTATAAACCCGTCCGGGGGATTAAAAGCTTGCGGCCATCCTGTTGGCGCTACGGGTGTAAAACAGGCTGTTGAAATAACACTTCAACTGCGTGGTGAAGCCGGGAAGCGGCAGATAAACGGTGCCGAAATCGGTCTTACACATAATGTCGGAGGCTCTGGCGGCACTGCTGTCGTTCATATTTTCGGGAGGGAGAAATAAGTATGTCAGTCCCAAGATTTTGGAGAAGAATTAAAAATCTTTATAATCTCATAGGAACGCATTGTGAAAAATGCGGTGGTTTTTTCTATCCACCCAGGAACATGTGCCCCAAATGCAGAAGGAACGGTATAGTAAATCCGTTCAAATTCAAAGGTGCGGGTGTTGTAGTAACATATACGATCGTGCATACTGCCGCGAAAGATTATGCAAAACTTACGCCTTATATTCTTGCTATAATAAAACTGGATGAAGGTCCAAGTCTTACGTCCCAGGTAATATGCGACCATTCACAGATCCATATTGGCATGAGGGTCAAGTCAGCTTTCAGGAAGCTTGGTGAGGAAAGCGATAAAGGAATGATATATTACGGGACAAAATTTGTCCCGATGGAAGAAAAAGCCTGATTTTTTCATTTTATTCATTTTATTCATTTAAATTACTCGTTACATTCATTATATAGAATAGAGAATATAAGCACAGATGAATAATCTTGAAAATGCATCCATGACAGAACAGGAGCTTAGAGAGAAAATAAACCAGGTTTTTTCTATCTATGATATCCAGCATGCGGATGGTAATATTTATTTTTTTGGGACTCCAAAGGAAGACATAAAGATCATCTTCCAGAAGTTATGGCCGCTCCTTTCTGAAAAAGGTTTCCAGTTCACAATAAAATACGATCTTGGCGAACATATTCTCATAGCATCGCCATTCTCACCTGCAAAAGAACGCATCTGGATAAATTATGTTCTTGCAATTGCTACTATTTTCACCACGATGATAGTGGGCTCTCTTCTTTTTGGCGGTCATCCCGACATATCTCCTGCTGAGATCATGAAAGGATTACCTTTTACAATCGCGATCATGGCAGTACTTGGCTCACATGAGGCAGGACATTACATAGTCGCAAAAAAACATGGTATGCAAACGTCATTACCATATTTTATCCCATTTCCGAATATGATAGGCACAATGGGAGCTGTGATAAAACATCGAGGACCCATACCAAACCGTAAAGCCCTATTTGATGTAGGCATTTCAGGTCCTCTTATCGGGCTTATTGTATCTGTTATCGTAACAATAATCGGACTTCTCCAGCCCCAATTGCCACAGGCGACCCAGGGATTAAAAATTGAACTCGGCACTCCTTTGCTATTTGAACTGATAAACCGCATTATACCTACCGGAGATGGAATGATGATGCATCCGATAGCGTTTGCAGGCTGGGTCGGGATGCTTGTAACAGCTCTTAACCTGATCCCGGCAGGACAACTTGATGGTGGTCATGTTCTTCGCGCAATGGTTGGTGAGAAGGCAAAAGAAGCATCAAGAGTAATTCCATTTATCCTTATTTCTCTTGGTTTCTATGTCACATATGTACTGAACCGCGATGGTTTTATATGGGTTTTATGGGGTATCTTCCTTTCGTTTTTTGCAGCGGCAGGCCATCCCAAGCCTCTTGATGATGATATACCGCTCGGGAAGGGAAGGATGGCATTAGGTGTAATTACTTTTATCCTGGGATTGCTGAGTTTTACTCTGGTGCCTTTCCAGATGGGATAAAAAAATAATTTTGAAACACCCCTTGTGGTTTGTTTTATGAATAAATATAAATTAAAAAAATATGAGATCATATCTATACGATGGAAAACTTGGTGTGCCAATAGAAAGATAATAATGGTTTAAAGTTGTATTAACGGGCATGACAAGGTTCAGTGATCTTAAGATAGTTATATTTTTGCTAATCATGACAGTTTTGTTCGTGCTGCTCCCTCCTCTGAACACGACTCCTATCAGAACAATACTTGGAATTCCGGTGGTCTTGTTTCTTCCGGGTTACGCCCTGATCGCTGCTCTTTTTCCAGGAAAGAAGGATCTTGACGGCATAGAAAGGATCGCCTTAAGTTTTGGCCTGAGTATTGCCGTAGTGCCTCTAATAGGTCTGGTATTGAATTTTACTCCTTTCGGAATACGACTATTTCCTGTTCTCATCAGTATCTCTGTTTTTACACTGATAATGTGCTTGATCACTTATTACAGACGGTCGAGATTACCTGAGGACGAAGTTTATGGATTAAACTTCACGGGTATTTACCCCAGGGCTAAAACGATGTTTAATGGAGATACAAAGCTGGATAAAATTCTCTCGGTAATACTTGTTCTTTCAATTATTTTTTCGGTAATTATATTGGTATATGTGATCGTTTCCCCCATACAGGGAGAAAAATTTACTGAATTTTATATTCTTGGAAATGAAGGAAAAGCTGACAATTATCCCACTGTCATTGAATCAGGAAATAACAGTAGTCTGATAGTTGGCATAGTAAATCATGAATATAGTCATGAGAACTATACTCTTTTGATCTCACTTGAAAATAATACTTTAAGTAGAAAATATATACAACTTAAGCATAATTCTACATGGGAAGAAAGAACATATTTTACACCGGAAATAAAAGGCAATAACCTGAAACTTGATTTTTTGCTTTATAAAGAGAATAATTTAACAGCACCATATCGGGATTTGCATCTATGGGTGAATGTGACCTGAAATATTTGAGTTTAATCCAGAAGAATCCTCTTCCCCAATAATCCCCTCAATAATCTCTTCCAGCTCCTTCTGCCTCTTCTTGCTGGAGGATTCCACAATTCCATCTGGCCTGATCACAGAAACCATTATGTCAAACCTTTCCGAAGCTGCAACATCAGCCGAGGACATTACTGGAATTTCAATAGAGATAGGAGGATTCCAGGGATTTGCATTGTACTCAAATTCCTGAAGCATTGGTGTGTATGAATGAATGACTTCAAGTTTTCCTTCTTTTGCATGTTTATAAGCACGATAAAGAGACCTGTTCTGGCGAAAACCCACATATATCTCAAGAAGCGTTACCCCAATTATGGAATTTGCACCTTTTCCCACTATAAGGTCGCTTATTATCTTTTCGCCTTCATCCGAGTGCTCGACAAGAAAACCGCTCTCTTTATTTTCATTATTTGATATTTCGATCATCTTTTGCAGGCAATCCTCAAGGGTCATATCTTTTGTTGGGATGACCCGGTCAAAATCCTTGATAGTCCTTGATATCTGGTCTTCATCATAATCCGTCACACCATCACGATTAATAATATCCGTGATCTTTGCTCCCTGGATCCCCCATAGGTTTGATTCGATGCCATACTTTTTCTCTTTTTCGACCAACATCGAAAGACGTTCCTTTGCATCAAGATGCCTCGCAAGTCTTCTTTTTACAAGTTCCTCATCACTTGCCACAAGTTCGATCGCCTTTGGAACAACACCCATTTTTTTAGTTAGCAGGGTGATCTCTTTAATAAGTTCAGGCTCCCCAAGTTCCATTACATCAAAAATATTTTCAACTAATAATTTTATCTGGTCATAAACGGAGACATCAACGTAAACCGGCTCATCCCCTTCAAATATAGGAAGTTTTCTTTTTTCATAAAGCTCACCCTTCATTTTTTCAACAAGATCTTTCCTTATAAGAACAACAGGCTGGGCCGCTCGACCTCTCCCTTCAAGATAAGCCCCGACATTTTCCGAAAGTAGTTTGATGGCAAGAGTGGTCTTTCCTCCTCCCTGGGGACCTGTTAACATTAAAATAGGATTTTCTTCAAGTTGTCTTGAGAGAATCCTGACTGATTCTTCTCTTGAATGTGCGGAAGTATCAAGAATATCCATAAGAACCATTAAAAAAGAAAGCGGGAAATACCCGCTTTTAATCCATACCGCCCATACCGCCCATATCACCCATTCCGCCCATGCCTCCGGGACCGCCTGGTGGCATGCCGCCGCCAGGTGTGGATTTACTGGACAGCACGTCATCTATGCGAAGGATCATTGTTGCTGCTTCAGTGCCAGAGCTGATAGCCTGGGTCTTTACTCTGAGCGGCTCTACAACGCCTTCTTTCCACATATCTACGACTTTACCTGTGAACACATTAAGACCTGCTGTCTTGTTGCCCTTTTCATGCTGGCTTCTCATTTCAACGAGCATGTTTATGGGGTCAAGACCTGCATTCTCTGCAAGTGTTCTCGGGATAACCTCCAGAGCTTCAGCGAACTTGGCAACTGCTAACTGTTCCCTACCTTTTAAGGTGCTTGCGTATTCACGCAGGCGCAATGCAAGTTCAATTTCCGGAGAGCCGCCACCTGCTACAAGTGTCTCATCTTCTATTGCAACGCCCACAACGCGAAGTGCATCGTGTAACGCGCGTTCTGCTTCATCGGCTACGTGTTCTGTTCCACCGCGAAGGATTATTGAGACTGCTTTCGGATTATGACATTCTGTTATGTATGTCATGGCTTCGTCGCCGATCTTCTTTTCCTCGACAAGGCCTGCTTTTCCGAGGTCGGAATCAGTTATCTCTTTGAGGCTTGTCAGGATCTTGGCGCCTGTTGCACGTGCAAGTTTATCCATATCGCTCTTCTTTACGCGCCTTGCTGCATATATTCCGGCTTTTGCGAGATAATGCTGGGCAATATCATCAATTCCTTTTTGCACGAACAAAACGTTAGCGCCTGAGTTAATTACTTTTGTCACCATGTCATGTATCATCTGCTCTTCCTGGTCAAGGAATAACTGGAGCTGGTCGGGTGATTTTATTGAGATCTCTGCGTCAACTTCGGTCTTCTTGATCTCAAGTGCTTCATTTATGAGCAGTATTCTGGCATCAGTGATTTTCTTTGGCATGTTGGTATGGACTCTTTCCTTATCAATTACCATGCCCTCGATCAATTCTGAATCTTCAACGCTTCCGCCTACTTTCTTCTCGACTTTTATATCATCGATATCCACGACTTTTTTGCCGTTTTCAATATCAACTACAGCAAGGACAGCATTTACTGTAAGGTTTGCGAAAACATCCTTTGATGCTTCTGCACCCTTTCCGGTTATTGCAGTTGCTGCGATCTTTAATAACAGGTCTTTATCATCACTGGTCACTTTTTTTGCAAGTGTCTGAAGGATATCCTTTGCCTTTATTGAAGCAAGCCTGTATCCGCTTGCGATAACTGTTGGATGTACTCCCATTTCCAATAGTTCCTCTGCATTCTTTAAGAATTCGCCTGCAAGAACTGCTGCCGTGGTTGTGCCGTCTCCGACCTCGTCGTCCTGGGTCTTTGCAACTTCAACGATCATCTTGGCTGCCGGATGTTCGATATCCATTTCCTTAAGAATGGTTGCACCGTCGTTTGTGATTACGATATCACCCATTGAGTCAACGAGCATTTTATCCATTCCCTTTGGTCCAAGGGTGGTCCTTACTGCTGCTGCTACGGCCTTAGCTGCCATTATGTTATTATTCTGTGCTTCTCTTCCTTTTGTTCTTTGACTGCCTTCTCTTAAAATAAAGATCGGCTGTCCTCCTAATTGTCCTGCCATAATAAGCCTCCGTTAAAATTTATCTGATAATCTGTACAAATTCAAGTGATTGTACGAGTGATTCTCGTTGTTTGTAATTCTATATAAGCGTTTCGTTTAGTAATATTATATAATTTATAAAATATAATATTGCTAGTTTCATAATATCATGTAATCAGTTTTCTCTTTATGCCAAAAAACCTATGGATTCAATAACTATAAACTGATAGAAAGAAATCAATGATCATATGATACTTTTTGATGATATCGGAAGCTTCCCGCTGCCAAAAGGCATAAACAGGGAATGGGTTGAGCAGGCAAAGAAAAGCAATGATCCGAAATTGCCAGACCTCCTTAAAAATGCGATGCAGCAGAAAATCGATGCTGGCGTGGATGTTCCTACATATCCCCAGTTCCGGGACATGAACCAGATGTTCCTTGAGATCATAAATGATGAGTCTGCCCAGGAAGAGCCCCTCATTATCCGCAAGGACAGGGCAAGGATAATGGAACTTTCGGCAATGGAAGACATAGGCGCCCAATATTTAAATAAAACCGGAAAGAAATTAAATATAAGGCTTTGCGTTACAGGACCAATAGAACTATATTTAAAGCAATTCGGCGGGACTGCCTATAAAGATGTCCTGAATGCATTTGCGACAAGCATTGACCGCTTTGTCAGTAATTCCATTGATAATGCAAAACAATTCCGGATCGCAGTTATCTCGATAGATGAGCCAAGTATCGGGATAAACCCGCAGATCATGTTTAGTGATAGCGATATGATAGAGGCTCTTACCCTTGCCACAAAAACATCCGGTTTAAATAAAATTGATACGGAAATCCATCTTCATTCACCGCTTCATTATAAACTCGTATGCAGGGTGCCATCAATAGGGATAATCGGCGTTGAATCCGCTGCCAGTCCATCATATCTTGACCTTATTGATAAAAAAGACCTTGGAGATTACGACAAATTTTTAAGGATAGGGGTTTCACGTACTGATATTTTCGGAATGGCTGCGATCCTCAATGATAAATATAACACGAATGTCTGGAAAGAACCTGCAAAGTTAGACGAAATTACAACACAGATGGAAACGCCTCAGATTATCGCAAAAAGGCTTCGAAAGGCATATTCGATATTTGGGGACAGGATCAAATATGCCGGTCCTGACTGTGGGCTTGGTTCATGGCCATCCCAGGAATTAGCATCAAACCTTTTGAAAAACACAGGCGCAGGTATAAAAGAATTCCAGAAGAATCAATAAACAGGGTAATCGTTTAATAGATGAGTGACAATAATTGAATTATGCGAGCAAAACAACGGGTAAATAATAAAAAAGGTGCGAAATATGAACCCGGCGTTAAATGTACGGGAGCAAAAACGGTAACAGTAAAACCGGCCGGTTACCCCTTGAAAGGGATGTTTCATGAGTATCCTGAAACCTCGGAGCTTGATGTATTTGAGTTCTATGCACGGGAGCAGTGGAACGGATTCATAATAAAAAAAGGAGACTTCCTTTTTGACAGAAGAATGTTCCCGGATTTTGCTTTTAAAGTCATTGAAGTTGAACCTGATAACTCTGAGATAGGAGAAAATACAAAATTCACAGTTGAAGATTATGAGATTGATTTCTTCGTCCCTGAAATGAAAAAAGAAGTTACTTTTAAGAATATCATAGGGCAGGAGAAAGCAAAACAGAAATGTAAGCTTATTGAGAGTTATCTTAAAAATCCTGAGAAATTCGGGACATGGGTGCCCAGGAATATTTTGTTCCATGGACCTGCGGGGACAGGGAAAACCATGATGGCAAAGGCATTAGCAACTGCCACCGATGTCACTTTCCTGCCAGTACGCGCCACAAAACTCATAGGGGAATATGTTGGCGACGGGGCGCGACAGATTCACCAGTTATATGAAAAAGCTGACGAGTTGGCACCATGCATTATATTCATCGATGAATTTGATGCTATTGCCCTTAACAGGAATTACCAGGAGATCCGTGGTGATGTATCAGAAATTGTCAATTCGCTCCTCACCGAACTGGATGGAATAGATGAGCATGAAGGGATATGCACCATTGCAGCGACAAATATGCTCCATACGCTTGATTCCGCAATACGCAGCCGTTTCGAAGGGGAAATTGGATTCTCCCTGCCAACAATTGAGGAAAGAGTTGAAATATTGAAGTTATATACTGCAACGTTCCCGAAGAAACTGGCAAAGGATGTGGATCTCGAAGCTCTCGCAAAACTCACACCGGGTTTTTCCGGAAGAGACCTTGTCGAAAAATTGCTAAAGAACGCATTGCATAAAGCCATACTGAAAGGCGGCAAAGTAAAGATGGCACATTTTGAGGCAGCACTTTCCGAATCGCTTTGCAAGAGGTCAGAACCGCCAAGAGGTATGTTCGCATAATGGCTATAAAAAGTGTTAGTTCCCTGATGGGGAACATGAAAGAAACCTATGATAAGAGCAAAAATAAATCTGGATGGCGCGTGTTAAGCGGCATTAACCGTGAATATAATGACACGTTCATTGCCGGCGATAAAAAGTTATGGCAGGTAAAATCGGAAGAGGTAAGCCCTGGAGAATCCATAGCTGTTGGTATGGAAATATCAAATTTTGATGAAGATCTTGAAAAGATAATGAAAAACGGATCTCCCATGCCTTTCGGGACTGTTACTCCCATTGATAAAAAAATATCTGTTATAATGGCCGGGATCCAGACTTTTTCATCAGATTCATCCAACTTTTTGTGTAAGGAACATCTTTCAGGCAAACAGGCTCAACTTGAACTGAAACTTAAGCAGCAGGTTGATCTTATGACTGAGGATGCATCTTTTCGAAGGAAATATAAGGAACATAAGGACAGGCTCAGAAGGGCGTACATATAAAGTTCCCATAAAGAATAAGTAGTTTGGTTGTGATTTAGGGTTCAGTCCCGTAGGGTAGTGGTCAATCCTTCTGGCCTTTGGAGCCGGAGACGACGGTTCGAATCCGCCCGGGACTATCCCACCTTTTTGAAAGCATAAATTTATTATATAGTATTGCCAATTATTCATTGGAGTGATATGAATGAAGATTATTTCTTCTTTAGTGGTCTTAATAGGAATATTAGCAATATTAGTCATTAGCGGTTGCACTCAACAAACGTCAGTACAACAAACACCATCTGTAACAACAGCTGTACAACGAACATCAACTATAACAACACCTGTACAACAAACATCATCTGTAGCAACACCTGTAGCACAGCCTACAACAGGACAATCAACGGTTACAGTCTCTGCTGGAAATTATATCGTTGATAGTAAAGGAAATACACTATATATGTCTACAAGCGATATTATGGGAGATAGCAAATGCACAGGTACCTGTCTTAATAGTTGGCCTATTTTCTATCAACAGGGTCTAACTGTCTCTTCAGGACTTAACTCCTCTGATTTTGGAACAATTACAAGGGGTGACGGACAGCAACAAACAACCTATAAAGGCTGGCCATTATACTATTTCTCCAATGATGTAAATCCAGGTGATACTAAGGGAGATGGGATGAACGGAAGGTGGTTTATTGCCAGATCAGATTATACAGTTTTTCTCGCAGATAAAATCAATCTGAAATTTATCGTCGACTCAAAGGGAAATACTCTTTATCTATTTACTAAAGATACGCCGAGAGTAAGCAATTGCATAGGAAATTGCTCACAGATATGGCCTGTTTTCTATAGTGAGAATGTCGTTGGACCATCTATAATGAATAGTTCCAATTTCGGTCTTATTACCAATAGAGATGGGTCTGAACAAACAACTTATAAACAAATGCCACTGTACTACTATAGTAACGATACAAAACGTGGGGATACAAATGGCCAGGGTGTGAATAATACCTGGTTCGTCGTAGGACTTAATACTACAATTTTATCAACGAACGTTACATCATCTCCTGTTGCAACGACCATGGGCGGAGTTACACCTGTTGTAACGACTACAGGTGGAGTATATTGATAGGACCGTAATTTTTAAAATCCATAGTGAACCACTTGTAGGGTGGTTCACTAATGGAACGGGTAATAGTATGACAGTAACATTATCAAAGTATTTTTGGAGGTATTCCTGGTATTAACTCAATTTTTTCTACTTTTAATTTCGCCAATAAATTTTCTAAAAACTCAGAAACTATTTCATCTTTTTTATCAATTTCTCTTATCCAGATTCTTACACTGAACGTTATTTTGGAATCCGAAATATCAGAAATCAAGACTTTCGGCTCGAACATGCCCATATCCAATTTATCTTTAAATAATATTTTAAAGCTAGATAATTCAAATAATTGAGAGATAATACCTTTTTCTATCCGGGATACATTAGGAAGTATTTTTGGATGCTTATGTGCAACTTCTTTAATGATAGATTTGACTTTTTCAAAATCGTAAGAATAAGGTATTGATAATTGTACCGGAATTTCTATAAAACCTGATTTTGTATAGTTAATGACAATAGTAGAGACCAGGACCGAATTTGGTACATAAAACAATCTTCCATTTCTATTTCTTAAAACCGTACGTGTTAGCTTAATTTCCTTTATATTGCTTATTCCTGTATCACCAATTTCAACCCAGTCATCAATCTGGATAAGTCTTACTACTGAAATCAATATTCCGGCTATGAAATTTTGGATTATTTGCTGAGCCCCGAAAGCAAGTGCAATACTAAATATGCCCAATGATGCAATTAACGCGTTTAAATCTAAATTAAGTTCATAACGCACGCCGTAATAGAAGCCGAGCGTATAAAAGGCATATTGTATGAATATGGCTATTAATTTCGAACTACCCAATGAAAGTTTGTCATCTAATAACCTTCTCATTAAAGCGTATGATATGTTGGCTGCAATCACGGTGAGAAGGAAAATAAATAAGAATATCAAAAAATTCTCTAAGGTTACATCGCCTATAAAAATATTGCCTCCAACCATCGGGGTAGAATCTATTTTCTTTCTTTAAATATGCTTCTGACCTCAATATACAGGCGAGGCACAAGGATGTCGGCCTCGCGCATCTTGGGATCGAGCATCTGCATTTCACAAACTTTTTTAGTCTTGCATCTCATCCACTATTAAATAATCCCTCACGAATTCCAGTGCAAAAACATATGTTACCTCATCTTAAGGAGAAAAATATGACATTGCATATGTATATCAGGATATGGATATGACTCTGTATGTACCCCGCACATGAAAAGATTCCCATTAATGGAAGGATATCTATACTAATTGAAGATGCCTGGATAAAGCAGAATGAATATGCATCAGGCAGGATCCAGAAAGGGCTATTGCTTGCCATTGATGAAAATGATCTCTCTGAGGAAGGCATTGGCTTTGGAGCTCCGATACTCAAGGTCAACCACAAAGCGATCTTCCCGGGTAGTGCACAAATAACTACCGTCAGAGATAGAGATAAAACAATTGTTACAGTTGATTATGACCTTAATCTCGTGGAAAGGATGACGGTAAAAGGTAATAAGATAGATAACAGGGCTTTTTACAGGATGAAGAAATATCTATCTTGCTTGCACAGGGAATGTCCCTGCATTCGGAAAATGCTCACTCAGGCATCCAATACCTTAAGGTTTTACTTTGATATAGAAACACGATTTGAAGAAGTAACCTCTTTTGGAATTGTGCGTGTGCTCTATGTAATCCACGCCGGAAATATCCTTATCAACGTGGATACAAGCAGGGTGAAGAAATATAATTGCACGGGGATAATGCTCATGAACGAGCAGGGTGCTAACTATTTTGATAAGTACCATGACTCAAGCGGATTATCTCTCAAAGGAAATGCGATAGGGACCTGGGATGAGACGTTTGCGGACCGGGCATCGTTTGAGGATACCAGCCATAAATTTGAGTTTACCATGCAAAAGGTTGCTGGAGCAAAGTTATTCCGGGGGAGAGAACTTGTTCCCGGCAGGCTTGCATGGGCCGGGCTTGCCTATTCGATACCACCGGATACGACTAATTTTTCTTATAATATCAGGTTGGGGGTAACATGACATCCGTCCTTCTGATATACCCCTATTTTAATCCCACGAATAACAGGTCTATCTTCCGTTTTCCTCCTCTGGGAGTGGGCTATGTGGCATCCAGTCTCAGGAATGCAGGATACGATGTTGGTATACTTGACTGCACCTTCATGAACCGGGAGGATGCGATGGCATCTGCCCATGCTTATGGCGCCGATGTGGTTGGGATTTACTGTATGGTGACAATGCGTGAAGAGTGCATAAGGTTTGCAGGAGCCTTACGGAACAAATGTGACCTTCTTATTGCAGGCGGACCATTACCATCGTGCGATCCCCTTTCCTTTATGAAGGATTTCGATGTTGTGATCAGGGGAGAAGGGGAAAAGGCAATGCAAGAGGTAGTCTGCGCTTATGAAAATGGCAGCAATTTTGAGTCTGTACCGGGAATCGTATGCAAGAGAAAGAATAAGATGTATGGGGAAAAAAGCACGGACGGAATTGTTTTCACAGCCTCACGCAAATTAGAGGTAAATCTTGATGAAATAGCGTTTCCGGCGAGGGATTTACTCCCGAATAGCAGATACATCGAACATTCAAAGAAAAGGTTCGGGCATAGTACCACCACAATAATCACGACAAGGGGCTGTCCATTCAGATGCGAATTCTGCAGCAATGCGGTCTTTGGGGTTTCTTACCGGGAGAGGTCACCGGATAATGTCCTTCTTGAGGTGGAACAGGCGCTTTCATATGGATATGACCGCATCCACTTTGCAGATGACGTATTTACGCTTAACAGGGAGAGGATTCTTAAGTTTTGTGACGAAGTTGGGAAAAGAGAACTTGATTTCAAATGGGAGTGCCTGGGTAGGGTTGACTCAATCGATAGGGATATTGCAACTGCGATGAAGAATGCAGGATGCGACAGGATATTTTTTGGGATTGAATCGGGAAACGACCAGATACTTAAGACTATGAACAAGAAGATAACGGTCGAAAATGCGCGAAAAGCAGTTAATTCGGCCCATGCAGCCGGAATCCGAACAGGCGCATTCTTTATTCTCTGCTATCCGGGGGAGACTAATGAAACCGTGCTTGATACACTTCGATTTGCCACTTCCCTTCCACTGGATTACCTTTCATTCACCGTGCCATATCCACTTCCGGGAACTGCATTATTTGAGAAAGTGAAACACAAGATCAAAAAAGACTGGACGGTGCCTGGTGGATTTATTTCAGATCATGTCCTTATCTTTGACGCTGAGTTCTCTGAGACTAAAATGAAATTAGCAGTATTGAAAGGACAGATACAATTCGGTTTGAGGAAGAGATTGGGTAAGTATGCCTTTTTTGCTGAAAAACCTTTTGAAATACTGACCGATGGGATATTTCGGCTGATAAAGTGAGATTTGAATATAACACTTTCATAAAATAGATGAATAATAATTTATAACACTATGTTAAGTTTTTTGCTGATGCTATCGCATATTTCCCGGGCTTCGTTATTTATAGCGACGATCTCGATCTCATCAGGCCCTGATGCTCCAAGACCCAATTCCACGGCTCTTGCAATTTGTTCCTGCTCAAAAATACTGCCATTTTCAACCTCCCCTGTCGTGCCATAAATACGCAAGGTTGCCACACCCACAGCATCAAAGGCGATCCTGTCATTGCTTGCGATCATAATTCCAGGTTGGATCAATGTTCCTTCATCCGGCCCGCCTTTTGAAAATCCTGAAATCCCATCCATTATAATGATATCCGGGTCGTAAGCTGTGTTTATTTCAGCTATCATCTGTCTCTGGTATTTTGAAGAATGGAGTTCAGACATGTAATTATAGTTATCTTCAGGGTCATATTTGGCAACCATGCCCACACTATTTTTAAGAGACAGGGTGAAATGACCCCCAAATCTGTGGGTTTTCAGGCAGCAGGTCTGGATTATGAAATCGGCGTCCCTGAATAATCTTGGAAAAAGGAAGCCTCTTTTCCAATGGCTATTCGCAGGTTTTTCTTGTATCCACTCACTTCTGTTCAGATCATCAAGGATAACGACATCAAATCCATGTTTTTTTGAAAGTGCCATGATCCCCAGATCTTCCAGCGCTTTTCCGGTATTTCCCATACCGCTTCTTTCAGCAATTACGATTCTTGCTCCTTTTTCCCTGAAGAAATCAACGATCGCTGATATAGTGTCAGGATGTGTGGATGCCGGGAATGGATCCGGGCTGTTGAAGTTCGCTTTGAGCGAAACTTTTTTGCCAGAATATTTGTCTGTATCGAAATATTTCAACAGCTGTTTTATTCCCGAACTTCTTTCGTTTGTCTTTATTATATATACTTTTGAAATGACCCCTCTTTTCATGCGCGTTCCCTCCTCACTTCTTATCATACGATAGATTATGGTTTTTTCCTGTATTTATCCCTCACTACGAAATTTGTGCCTAAAAAATCATTTTTTCCTGATTTTCTTAAGAGGCGTACCGCACACAGGGCAGTCATCTCCCTGCGGGAACCGCCGCTTGCATCCGATACAGAATTTTTCCCAGAGAAGAACATCCTGTATCTTTTTCTGTCCTGCCGGCATGACCTTTATTCCCAACTGGATTGCAGTATTCTGGACTGCATAATCATCTGTGATAAGGATAGTATCTTCATTCCGGGCATATTCAAGAGCCTTTGCCAGCAGGTCTATATCGGTTTTTGAGAGTTCTTCACTATCCCTGGTTGCCCTGGCTTTCGTTGTTACTTCCCTGATATAAATTTGAAGCGGAGGCTCGATCCTCACATTCATTAATTCCAGAATTGTACGGGATCTGTCATCCCTGATCTCATCTACAACTGAGGGGACGGTTATTATATTTCCCTCGATCCTTTTCCCGATAATGAATAAGGAAGAATCAGCGATATGGATCATTGTTTCGCATCAAGTTCATTCCCGAATGCTTTTCCTGGTACTATTGCAGCAGCTATTGCCGAAACTATCAATGCCTTGTATATATCGACACCAATAAATGGCAATGATCCAAGTTCAATGGCTTTCTGTACATTAACTCCAAGTACCAATAATAGCTGAACAACACCAAAAAGGTGTATTATCGCAATACCAAGAACCATGAGGCTGAAAAGACCCACAAAACTCCTGGATTTTATATATCTGTCAGTGAACCAGCCGATGATCAATGAAGCAAAAATAAATCCGATTATATAACCACCAGTGACTCCTGTGAGGATTTGTAAACCCGCCTTTCCCCCTGTGAACCATGGAACTCCGGCAGCGCCTAATGCTGCATATAATCCCTGGCTTATTCCGCCATACCATTTCCCAAGAATGACTCCTGAAAGAAGAACGGCAAAGACCTGGCCTGTGACTGGCACCGGTGTATAAGGAAGATAGAACCGCAGCTGCGCAAATATTCCTGTCAGGCAAGTAAAAACAAATGCCAGGGCGAGTTTGTTTATTAATTTTGATTCAAATCTCCATTTAAAGAAATCATATTTTGCGGATTCATATTTTATGAAAATATCTTTAAAACTATTTGTAAATTCAGACATATTATCACCATTGTCAACTTTTTTTCTCTTCAGGTAGACAACCTTTATAAATTAATCGCATGGGAAACTTTTTTCCCGTATTTCTTATCCACAATACATCCTTATATCATCCTGCATAATAGCACATACATGGCAAGCTACAAGTTGATGGTAAAGGACGTTATAAAAAAAGCTGATATTCTTCTTGAGGTAATTGATGCCAGGTTTCCGGACGAAACACGGAACAGCGAGGTTGAGCGGGATATAGCGCGTGCAAATAAGCCTTTCATAATAGTCATCAACAAATGCGATCTTGTATCAAGGGAAAAACTTGAGAAAACCAAATCCCGATTATCAAAGATTGCACCCACGGTCTTTGTGTCCAATAAGGAAAAGTTCGGAACAACCATGTTAAGACACAAAATTCTTGAAATCGCAGGCATAAAAGGGCGTGACATACTGGTGGGTTCCATTGGTTATCCCAATACGGGTAAATCATCGGTGATAAATGGCGTGTCAGGAAGGCATTCAGCAAGGACATCCCCGATATCAGGTTATACAAGAGGGGTTCAGCTTGTGGATGCAGGCTCACGGATCATGTTCCTCGATACACCGGGTGTGATACCATTTGGTGAGAACGATGAGTATATCCAGGGCCTTCTTGGAGTAAAGGATGCGACACACCTGCAGGATAAAATCGGAGTAGCTATGAGGATTATAGAGAAGTTGTGCGCCGAGAATAAAACTGTCCTGGAATCTTTATATCATGTCACAATAGAAGGACAGGATTCTTATGATGCAATTCTACTCATAGGAAAAGAATGCAACTTCCTGAAGAAGAAAGGTGAAATCGATGAAGAAAGAGCGGCTATGAGAATAATCAATGACTGGCAAAAAGGGCTTTTGGTCTAGTCTAGTGCCCCACAATGTATTATATCGTTATTAAGCATAGAATTTACTTTGCCCCAAATCCACCGCGGAGGAATCTTTGAAGATCCTCTTCCTCATCTATCTCCAGATCCTGGGGTATTTCTTCTATATCAGTTTTCATTTCATAACCCCAATAGTGTTTCCTCAATAGCAAAAGCATCCCTGCCGCAGTCAATGCATGATACCATAGCAATCCCCTTGATGAAATCCGCAGTTCTTAGAGGTATTGTATTTTTGCAATTAGGGCATTTATAACGTTTGCTGCCTTTCGTATCAACCAGCCTTTTTTTTACAGGATTCATGTTTGAATCTGTGATTATCTCCGCTGTGTAATTCATATATTCACTCCTCCAAATAATTATATGTGGAAATCTTCTGATCCACAACGTCTAATACTTCATAGGATTATAAAAACTTTTTGCTGTTTTTAAGAATTAGTGCTATCCTTTTACTATAGTAATTATCACTCTCCAAAATAATGAACTTGATCAAGTCTGAAATACATATTGTATCTCTTTATTTTCAGCGCAAAATTGATAGTACTACTATATTCATACTATACTATATATCAGTGCTACTACCCTGATAGTAATAGAGTAAAACGATAATTTGTTTTACTTGAATTGCAGAGTTGGGGTTAGAATAAGGCAGGTTGGGGATGTGGGGGTTAGTATATCCGAAATGTTATTTTGTTAAAAATGGATTTTTCCAGCTTAAGCCGTCTGAATCTCTCTTTTTTTATTCTTTCCAGGATATGCTGGTGCCGAAAGAGCTCCTGGTTTCATCCACGTATTTGACATCCTGGTAATTGTATCCGTATACATCCTGGTCATGATCTTTAAAGGCTCCATGATCTCTTTCATATACCCTACTGCTGGCATATCCTCAAAAAAGCTCTCAAAAGCCTTTTCATAGGTCTTAAGCCAGAGATTATAAAATTTATTATAGGTTTCCGGATCAGATTGTTTCGACAACTCTTGCGCTTTTTTTGACATTTCTTCCAGTGCTGCTATCCATGACTTGTACATACTCAGGTAAATGTCGGTGGCCTTTATAAAATTCTCAAACATTTCCCTGGAAAGCTCGGTGGACTTTCCATATCCCCACATTTTGGAAATTTCCGTATAACTGTTAGTCCATGTATTGAAAATATCTTGCTCTTCTTCGCTCCCTTCTTTCATAGCATTACTTTTCTTGACCATTCTTATCTCCTCCGAGCTTAATTCATTTCACTGATATTTTATAATTATAATTTAATTATAAAAGATATAAGATTAATTTGCAATTATGTTTTTCCCCATTGACTGAAATATTTGCAAATTTCCTCCACTATATTAGTTGCGTTGTTTTGCTATATAATTTTGCCGCCGGTGATACAAAATGAGTCACAATACAAGAAGGAATCATCCTTGTCTCTAATAAAGAAAAAATATTGAAAAAAATGCATGTCCCCAATACATTGAGGGAATGACGTGAGTTTGAGTTCTTCCGGGCCCAAAGAATTACTCCTGTCATCGAAACGCTGGATTCAATGATCGCAAAATTTGAGAATGAAACGGTAGATGAAAAACACAAAATTAATTTTAGGGGTCGATAGAATAACAAAAAAACGAATAATTCTTACAATTTTTGCCTTTATACAAACCTAAAATATACCATGACCCCTACTATCAACCATGCACAAAATAGATGCAAGAGGTAAAGTATGCCCGCTGCCATTGTTCTATACCAAAAAACAGATCGATGGGTTAAAAACCGGGGAAGAATTTGAAGTGTTAACAGATGACGTTACTGCAAGAAATGCAATTCCTCAATGGATAAAAGAACATGGACATGAAATTGTCAGGATTGAGGAATCAGGCATTGATTTAAAAGTTACAATAAGAAAACATTGATTTTTTTGCCTTAATAATTCGTTTTTTGGGATAATTAGGTTAATTGTGAGATAAAAACAGGCGCTCTGAGGTGAAGCATATATTGCCCTGGGCATTGTGGATACCCGGCGTCATGACTGGAATGCTGCTTGGCGGCGATGACCCATATCTTGCTAAGGTTGTTTATGCAGATTTTCATGGTGCCTGTACGAGTGAATTGCTTGTCTTGAAGCCTAATTCTGCTTCTGATGGAAAGTTTCTTTTTTATCAGTTGATTTCAGCCGACTTTATTAATCTTATTGATTCGATGACATATGGTATAAAAATGCCACGAGCTAATGGTGAACAGGTTGCTAATGTCAATATTCCACTTCCTTTAATCTCTGAACAGCGCGCTATCTCCCTCTATCTCGACGACCGCACCCGGAAAATAGATTCCCTTATCAAGAAAAAACAAAAGATGATCGAACTGCTCAAAGAAGAGCGCGCCGCCGTCATCAACAGGCAGTGACAAAGGGTCTGAACCCGGATGCTTCGATGAAGGATTCGGGGATTGAGTGGCTGGGGGACGTGCCGGAACATTGGGATGTAACGCGTTTAAAATTTATTTGCTATATAATAAAGAATGGAACTCATCAACCACCATCAAGACAAGCGATCGGAATTCCACTTTTGAGTGTCTGAAATATTGTAAATGGTAAGTTTGTGAACTTGGATGATGCTAGTCTTATTTCTATGGAAGATTACATGCAACTGAAACGTTCTATAGATGTGCTTAAGAATGATATTTTGTTGGCAATAGTAGGAGCTACATTAGGGAAAGTGGCTATCGTTGAGAAGATGGAACCATTCACTATTCAAAGAAGTTTGGCAGTTTTTCGTCCAATACCAGAATTAATGCACTTCAAATATCTGGCCTACTTTTTCCAAAGTTACTCTTTTCAAAGAATTCTATGGAAAAATGCTGGTTTTTCAGCACAGCCTGGTATATATCTTGAATCTCTTAAAAATTTCCATTGTGGTTTACCATCTATTCAAGAGCAACAGCAAATAGTTATTTTTCTTGATAGCGAAACCGAAAGAATTGACTTAATAATTTCCAGAATCGATAAAGAAATAGTTCTCTTGCAGGAATACCGCACCGCCCTGATTTCAGAAGTCGTAACAGGTAAAATCGATGTAAGAGACCATAGTTTCATTAATCACTATTAATTTTTAATATATTTTTAATTTCATCCACTTTATCTTTTAGAAACGTCTTGATCCCTTTTGCCTTAATAGAGATTCTAGTTTTACGCTCCTCTCTCAGAG
>CABMCA010000075.1 GCA_902384525.1 uncultured archaeon | reverse complement strand
TATATTATAGGATATCCATAGTATATCCAATGAAAAAAGTTGAAATTCAAGCCCAGACTCATCTTGAGATTGAAGGAATCGAAGGATTCTTCATTCGCAAAGTAACAAAATTTGGCAACAGTGCAAAAGTTGATTGTCCCAAAGAATACATCGACCGAACAGTATATCTGGTGATAGTTTGACCGTTAAAACTGATAGATACTTTAGGTCACTCAAAACAATTGATACATTCATCGATCGTGCTCTCGGAATAAAACCAAATGGGAATATCCTTTCAGGATTCGACTATGATCTTGATTTATTACATGCAGCCTTGGCAAACACTTATCTGGAAACTGTAGGCAGACGAGCAGATTCTATCCTCTTGCAATTAAACAAGTGCCAGGAGCCAATATCTTGGGGGTATCTTAAAACCGTCGAACTTCTTGGAACCAGATTTCAGCTTGATAGAAAGGATGTAATTCTGGCGTTTGATTATACAGTTCAAGTTTCTCACGTGTGCAATTGTAAGCTCGGATATTCCCCAGAAAATCCCTTTGATATCTATTCCGGTTCATGTTGGTCACAACATGGCTAAGGAAATTTGCTGGTGTTATTCAATGGTAAAGCCATTGGTCAACTCAATAAAATTGATGTTATTCGATAGAGGGTTTTTTAACAAAGAACTTATGCTCACATTGAACCAAGCATGTTACCCGTATTTGATTTTTGTCCCTAAAAATAATAAGGTTAGAGAAGAATTGGATCAGATGATTAATTACGAAAAAAAGAAAATTCAATAGATAGCCATCTCCATATCTCATTTATAAGGGGGTGCAGGCCGGGAGAACATCACGACGTCTTTCGGTAATATGCCCACATCTGCAATAGTTTAAGACGAATGCTTTTTTAGGGGATTTTTTCGAAGGGGTTATTTTTCTTCGGAGATACTGTCTTGTATATAGAATATATGCTTTTCCCAAGCATTCGAGGAAGGATGAAGAAACCACAGAGCGCACAGAGTACACAGAGAGTTATTACAACTCTGTGATCTCTGCGTTCTCTGTGGTTGATTATCCTTACTGAAAATTTACGTTGTAAGTGCTGCTAAACTCCAAATACCATTGCCAGCAAATTCCGTGCCCCCATTGAAAAACCAAGAACTATCAACGTCAAGGTCAACATATACTTTTCATCCGTGCCCTTTTCTTTGGCGGAATCTTTTTCAAGCATCAGGATTATCAACATGGCCAGGACCAGGGATAAGGGGATCAATACAGCCCCTGTACCAGCAATTGAAGTCAGGAATGAACTGAATGGATGCTTATTCATGTAACCCATCAGGTCTACACCTATGTATGTTGTAAATGAATCAAGCAAAAATGAAAAGATCGCAAATGAATACATCCGGCTTCTAAGATAGGTCATACCGATCACGGGCGATAGTTTTTTTACAATTTCTGTCAAAGCTATGGCTGGCACAAGAGCATAGACCAGAATACCCGGATTCCATTTCGAAGAGGTATTAAATATTAAGATCACAACTACTGCTAACGATAATATAAGGCCGGTAGTCGCATAAGCATGAGTATAATTCTTTATTTTCTTCCGCTTTTCAAGATACCTCGCAACGAGAAGAGTCCCGAAACATATTGCAAAGATCACAAAGAAAATAAGTGGCGTGATGAAAAAATATTTCACTGGCGGCTTTAAAAGATCAGCATCCTCGATCACACGGTACACCGAACCCATAAAAATAAAAGGGATCGTGGCTATGACAAATTCTTCATCGACCTTTATTCTCAATTTATTCAACAGTTTCGTAATAACAAATACACCCACGAACAAAATAATGACATAAGTGATCATGTCAAAATGATTATAACTGGTATCATTAACGATACCTTCAATAAAATTCCGGTTTATGAAATCGATCAATCCACTCATAACTATCCTCCGCAAAAACCATAAACAAATTCAACAGTGTCCCCATCATGTAATTCATGATCCATAATATTTTCCGGTGCGCAAGTATTAATAAAAACCATGCAAGCATTCAACTGATCGCCAGCCAGGATTGTTTTATAAGTTGTCTCTATACCCTTCTTTTTTCCAGCTTCCGTGATCCTGATATCTATTAACCGCAGCAAATCCCCAAGTTTAGCTGCATCTGCAACCTCAAAAACATCTGAATCCCCGACGAGTTCCTGCTGGATAAAATCATAGTTCACTTTTAGTTTCATTGTTACTTCCAACCATCCTGCGAAATTCTATTCTCATCATCTTCAGGATACCATCTATCATATCAGCAACTTCAGGCAGCATTTTTAGAACCGTATAAGAAATCAACATTAAAGCAATCAATGAGCCTGCCTTTGTTATAATATGTTCTGAAATATGGAAACTCTCATCAGGTGTGCCAAACCAGCTTAATCCATAGGCTGAGGCAGTAAATGAGACCCTTATAATATTCAGTACATAGATCACAGGCACTGAGATCATAAATACCTGGAGTTTTCTTGCAGTAGTCGCACCAGTCGCAGAAGAAATTATGCCTGAAAACAGGGCGATGCTTTCGATAGCGGTACAGGCAAGTATTATTTCAATAGGAAGGCCATTGACCGCAAGCTTGTTCCATGCAGTCTGTGCAACAGGAAACCCGAATTTCTCTACAAGCCATACTCCCTGTCCTGTGACCGTTGAAATTATCCAGGTGTTCAAAAACCCGACTTCTGCGAACATGAAATATATCAAACCGCCAACAGATGCAGCCCTTGACAATGAAATAAACACTTCATAGCCGCTTTTATCGATATTATCTTTCGCCTGGAATGTTATATGTGCTATAAAGAGGGAGGCGGCGGTTGCGGCGATTACCAGGATGATATTGACATAGTCTTTAAGGTCAATATAACCCGCAAGCTGCCCTGACCAGTAGATTGAAAGGAATACCCAGCCAGAACCCCCGAAGATGAACCTTGAATTAAAGGACTTTGGGAGGAATGATGCTATGATGAGAAGTCCCAGGGAGATCCAGAGAGTTTGTGTTATAATAATAATATCCCCTATTTGATATTAATTACAGCCTCTTTCACCATCGATACCTGATAGTCCATATCAGTTGAGTCAAAAATTATCCAGTAGACTCTCCCCATGTTGTAATTCATTTTAAAATAGTAGTAATTCATTATGTTATTCTCTCTTATCATGTAAACATCAGGCTTGGTAAACTCCATGAAATCCAATTTTTCGGGTTTTGTGAAGTTATCATTCATCATTCCAGGTTTATCATGCCCTTCATTAGACTTTGATCTCTCTCCTTGCATATCCATGTCATCCATGACTGATGAACCTCCAAGCATAGAGTTCATGGTATTGTAGGCATCATTTGCAATATTATGGTCAGGGGCCTCGACTGCCCATATGCGCATTGTTCCATGGTTGCTGCTGTATACTGCTGAATATGCTTTCGCCAGTGGTATTTCATTTATTCCGTATATATTCGATATCTGTTTTGCTGCAACATCGCCGGTATCGTATCTTGTTAATGTCATGTCTCCTAATTTCTCTGTGAAAATACTTTTCATGGCTGGCTGATATAGCAAGTACAACATCAGTGCGAAAGCGATGATAACGATAATATAAGCTTTTTTCTTCATATATTCCCTCAGGAAACAGATTTTTCTACATTTGCAATAATTATTCTATCTTTTATTATGGCTCTTGCGATGTAGATGCTTCCGGCTACGTTGGCAAGTAGCCCGATAATTATTATGGTGTCTTTATACCGGACCAGGAACGATGATGCTGCGAGGATCAAACCAATTGAGGGCAAAAGATCACTTACATGGTGCAGGCAGCAAGCCACCATCGTCAGAGATGAAGTGGCTGAACCTGCCATGCCCATTTTTTCGGTTCCTGCTACATTACCAGTTGTAATATTCCTGTGGTATCTGAAAAGTCCCATTTGCACACTGACCGCAAGAGGGATCAGGTACACAAATATCCCGTTGGTAAGAAATACCTCGTATCCTTTCTCAAACGATCCTTCGGCCAGGGAAGCGATAGAGATATTAAAAAGTACTACAAGGATTCCAATACCTGCCCCAAAAACAAAGGGATTTCTTAAATGAAGTTTGATTCTCTGTTTTAGAGACATATACTTACCATTTTAAGACTCTTTCTTTCACTCCTGCAACATTCTGGATAACCAGTTCAAAACCGGCGCTATCATCAAATTCCGGGAATTTCAGGGTGCCTCCAAAATGATGCCCTCCAATGCCGCCATCCCAGGACTCTGGTTTGATGGTATTTCCTTTATTGTCGCGGATATAGGATATCTTTGCCATCTCATAGTCCAGTGGGACTGAGTGTGTATCCAGCTTAATATTAAAGGCATTGCTTCCAAGATACACAGCAGTGATAGTTACTCCCGCTTCTGAGTTTTCTCTTGTTTCAGATGAATCCGTTGTTGATATTTTATCTACAGTAGAAGTGGGAACTACAGTAGCGGTCTGGGGTTTATTGCCTGATAAACACCCGCTAACTGCTGCTATGATCAAGATAAAAAGTACGATTATAATTCTCGATGTTCTCATGTAAGTTCCTCTTTCTTGTTTTCATCAATCCGGCTTTCAGGGTTCTGCGTACCATGTTTCATATTTTTCATCATCAAAAGATGCATTACCAGAACTTCCACCAGGGTTTTTTCTCACCTGTACTTACAGGCTGGCTTTTGCTGTATTTTTCAGGCTCGGAATCAAATGCTTTCTTACATCCGGGCGCACAGAAATAATAGGTCTTACCATTATATTCTGATTTGTACTGTGCTGTATTTTCATCTACCTGCATTTTACAAATTGGGTCTGTCTGCATATTTTTTATTTCTCCTTTTATGATTCTTATTAGGTTTTCACTATATTTGTACTTTACGTTTGTTGTAAAGTAAGTATCTTAAAGTGGCTGCGATGTATTTATTCCAACCTTCTGCCTGGATACTTATCATTCGGACTGCTCTTTGTTTTTAAGTTGTCGATCTTAATAAAAATCCGGATGGCTTTCTGCCTGTACTCATCCATTAATTTCCTGTATTCCTCAGAGTGTTCAGGTCCTGCATGTTTTTCAAATCCGTGAATTGTCTTGAAAATATTTCGTTTCTCTACCTCAAGTTCTTCAAGCGTAAGCTCTTTTTTTCTTCTCCCCATGATTTTATCCTTAAAACCATAAATTAAACCAGTTGATAATAAAAAGAACAATCCAATCCAGGCATAAAGATCACCAGACTCATGTATTATTCTAACTGGAATGCTGACAGTTTCCCCTGCCATGAGATTATTGAAACTGATGACTTTGTATTCATTTCCTGAAAGTGTCATAACCTCAGATATTTCTTCTATGTCCATTCCACTTGTTTTATCAACGTACATCGAAATAGAAGAGGTATTATATATAGTACTTTTATTGAACACATATTCTTGATCCTGAATGAATGTATATGATATCTGCATCTCGAAATTTTCACCGGACTTTATGGACTTCATTGGATCCATGTAGACTATTCCTTCATCCTGCACAAGACAACACTCCATTGCCTCGGTTTTTAAATTCTTAATATCCGGTGGAGTTGAAATGGCAAAGAAAGTATGGTTGTCCTTGCTATAATGGATATCTTCACCATCATTCCTGAATATGACGATCTCGGATATCTCAATTGAATTATTTTTTTTCGTTATGAAAATGTGGTCAAGAGCAACACTTATATTGTCGCTCTCATGAACCCCGGCAGAAGCTATGTTTATCAAATACAATAGCGCTATGAATATAGAAACGGATCTCCTTATAACGATTACCACTTAGCCTCCTGAGATGGTATATCCCTGGGAATATGGTTTGTATCCTTATCAGGTTCATCAATTTCAGAAACAAAATTCCTGTATTCCTCTTCAAACTGTTGTTCATACTTATTTATATCAGGTACAATGTCTGTTTTCGTTTTTTTGTAAAAAATATATCCAAGAAAAACAAATAAAATTGTCAACGATAATAAAATTATAGACAACATAAGCGCACTGTGCATTTATTTTCCTTCATTTTATTTTCTCATAATTCTCAACTTTACAATGTATGTAAACTAGATATATACTTTACGGTTGATGTAAAGAGGTGGTTGTGACCGGTGGTGGGAAAAAAGAATTGGATAGGTATTTTTTCCGGTCACTATTATCTAAAAGGGTGTGCTTTTTAATGTGTGTTGTGGTTTAAAAATACAAATAAAAGTAGGTTTTTTCTTTAAAAGTTTGAGAAAACTATAACTAAAATCAAGCCTATTTGAATATGGGTGAGTTATTTTGAAAGATATAATTGAAATAATTAAAACAAGGCGATGTGTACGTGAATATAATGAAGATGTTGTATCAGATGATGATATAAAATTCCTGATTGATTGCGCAAGATATGCTCCAACAGGCTTTAATATGCAGCCATGGAGTTTTTTAGTGATTAAAAACAAAGACCTTTTACATAAGTTATCTGAAGGCGGCAAGAAGTCAATGATTCCTATTCTTGAACCAATGAAAAACAGTTCCAGGAAAGCTTCTGATTTTCTTGTTTTCCTCAAAACAAAGGGAACAAACATGCTCTATGGTGCTCCTGTGCTTGTTATAATACTGGGGAATAAAAACTCGCCCACTGTTGATTTCGATTGTGCGATGGCAGCCCAGAACATGATGCTGGCTGCTCATTCAAAAGGTATCGGAAGCTGCTGGGTTGGGGGTTTACTTCCGGCTCTCATGGATGAAAAATTATTAAAAGAACTTGGCGCACCTGATGGCTATAAAGCAGTTGCTCCATTGATATTCGGACACCCCGGGGGTAGAACCGAAATGCCTGAAAAAAATGAGCCAGATGTGAAATGGTTAAGGTAGCTTCTAAAATCTCATAATCCCATGAATTTCATATCTCAATTTATTTACATAATTATTGAGACTTTCTATATCTTTTATTCTTTTTTTTGAAAGGGATCTTAATCTTAACCGGATTTCTGTATTGGGCACAATACCATATGCAGAAAGATGTTTAACTATTTTGCGTGCAACAAGGCTTCCTCTTTTATCCCAGTCGGTCAATAGCACGATATCTTTCCCGGTCTTTGAGAGCGAATCCGTAAGATCAAGCAATGGCTGCTGTGAGGCAAATTGGAAATCACCATTGATGCCAAGATATCGCAAAGACCCTTCATCTTTCCTTCCTTCGACAATGATAATTGCCCCGGCCTGTGCAAATTCCTTAAGTTCCAGGATAATTTCTTCGAGTTTTTCAAGACGTTCTATATCTTCAAGATCACTATGCATCATTTCGAGCCCAGGATTTTCAAAATCTCTTCGTGGTTTCCCTGGAAGATCATTACTGATTTCTTACTGCTTGCCAGACCGGATACTATCTCTATATTTTTAGAACTGGTATTAAATAATTTTGATAAAAAAGAAATAAGTTCTCCATTGGCCTTTCCTTTTTGGGCCCTTTCTGCGATCCTTACTTCAATACGCTTGCGCCATGGATTATAACCCTGGATTGCAGTTTCTTTTGCTCCTGCTGTTATCTCAAGATCAAGGATAACCCCTTCCCGGGCGATTTTGATGGCATCTTTCATTGGTTCTAAAATGATCGGACTGATATAAATTATATGCCATTATGACTATTAAAAAACATTTTGACTATTCGAAAAAGGATTTAAACGAACAAGTGAATACTTTTAATTAATGGGGAATTTTATTGAAAAAGTCTGATATAAAAAAATATGATCTGATCGTGATCGGAACAGGTTCAGGAATGAACTATGCTGGTTCAATCCTTGAAAAGAATCCTGGTTTTAAAATTGCCGTAATAGATAAAGATGAACCGGGCGGAATATGCCTTACCCGGGGATGTATACCTTCCAAACTCCTGCTATACCCTGCTGAACTTATAAGGACGATAGGAACAGCAAAAAAATTCGGTATAGATGTAGAATTGAAAAAAGTTGATTTCAATTATATTATGGATAGAATGAGGTCAATTATTTCAGAAGACATTAAATCCATAGGTATTGGACTTTCCAGCGACCCGAATCTTGATTATTATCACGATATTGCAGAATTCGTGTCACCATATACTATGAAAGTTGGCGCCATGACCATTACTTCAAAAATGATATTTCTCTGTACCGGCTCAAAAGTTATCATACCACAAGTAAAGGGACTGGAGGAAGCAGGTTATCTCACAAGTGATACTGTACTGGAAATGACGAAACTTCCAGCAAGTATTGCCATAATCGGTGGTGGATACATATCAGCAGAGTATGGCCATTTTTTCTCCTCAATGGGTTCTAAAGTGACTATTATAGGAAGGAACAAGCAATTCATCCCTGAAGAAGAACCGGAGATTTCAATGCTGGCAAAAAGAGATATGTCCGGATTCATGGACATCATCACAGGTCATGAAGTTGAAGAAGTGCAAACAACAGCAGATGGGAAGAAAAAAGTCATTGCCCGGGGAGAAGCGGAAAAAGTTGATTTTATTGTTGATGAGATCTTGGTTGCTTCAGGACGGGGGCCGAATCATGATATACTGCATCCTGAGAAAGGTGGAATAAATACAGATGCAAGAGGATGGATCGTTGTAAATGAATTTCTTGAGACAACCCAGCCTGGTGTCTGGGCTTTTGGGGATGCTAATGGAAAATATCTCTTCAAGCACGTGGCAAATTATGAATCAAGGGTCGTTTTCTATAATGCGATCATGAAAAAGAAGATGAAAGTTGATTATCACGCAGTCCCTTATGCTGTTTTTTCATATCCTGAGATAGCAAGCGTTGGAATGGTAGAAAAAGAAGCCATTGAAAAATACGGGAAGACAAACACGCTGATTGGTTTTTGGAACTACGAAAATACGGCAAAAGGAAATGCCATGGATGTAAAAGATTATTTTGTGAAGATCATATTTGAAAAAAATACACAGCGGATATTAGGCGCTCATATCATAGGCCCATATGCATCTATCCTTATCCAGGAGGTCATAAACCTCATGTATACAAAAGAAGAAAATCCGGAGCCTGTAATCCGGGGAATGCATATCCATCCTGCATTAAGCGAGGTTGTCCAGAAAGCTTTTTATTCATTGATGCCTCCCGAAGATTATCATCATATCCTGGGACATATGGGGCTGGTATAAAAATTGAGGAGCCAGCAGGTCAAAAATATCTGGCAATCATCAAACTGAATTCAAACAACATTACAAGAACTAACGCCACTATCAATTCTGAAATGGCTGTGGGGTCGGGAGTTATATAAAATGCAAATGCAATAAGAGCCCCATAAACGAATTTTCGTTTTCCTATAATGAAATCACGTTTCAATAGACCCATCTTGATCGCAGATATGAGGATTAAAGGAAACTGGAATATAAGTCCAAATCCGAGTATCAGTGTAATTATCGTGTCAATTGTTTTTATGACTGAAACCTGCGGGTTTGCAACATCATTTGAATAAAATATCGTATATTTGAATAGAATGGGCAATACAAAAAAATAAGCAAGAATTGCCCCCAACACGAATAGTATAAATGAAAATGGTACGATCTTGATGAAAAACATTTTTTCATTTTTATAAAGTCCTTTTGCAATAAACATGAATCCCTCATAAACAAGAAGAGGAACCCCTATAAAAAGTGCTGTGACTAAAGAGAGTTTAAATCGTGTAAGGATCAGTTCCATGGGGGAGTATATGGTCATTGGCACCGGAATTGCGTTGTTCCATATGAGTTTTAAGAGCACTCCGGAATAAATGAAAACAATAGAAGTGATCAGGATGATCGGAATAACCACTACCAGCATCCTTGAACGCAGTTCCTTGATATGTTCCTCAAGAGGCAGTTCCTGATCGCCAGGTACAGAATTCATTATGTTGTATTGATTCTTTTTCGTAATAAAAGGGTAGCAAAATAGCCAACATAATTCGCAAAATTACAAACACGAATTGCTCCCTTTCATCTTCCCTGACCAGCAGATATAAAGGATAATGATCATTTTATATCGAAATCATGAAATCCCAACCCCTTATCCTTCCGATGTCACTCCAGGAAGCTAAAAAACTCAGCATCCGGGAATTTGACATAATCCTTGTAACAGGCGATGCCTATGTTGACCATCCTTCTTTCGGGACAGCATTGATCGGGCGTGTTCTCCGGGATGCAGGATTCACTGTTGGTATTATAGCACAGCCAGACTGGAAAAGCAATGATGATTTTAAAAAGTTAGGAAAACCGCGGTTATTCTTCGGTGTGAGTTCAGGAAATGTTGATTCCATGGTAAATAATTATACTGCGAATCTCAAAATCAGGAGTGATGATGTTTATTCACCTGACGGGGAAGGAGGACTGCGTCCAAACCGCGCATCAATTGTATATTCTGATAAGCTTCATTCGATTTTCCCTGGTACACCAATAATTCTTGGCGGGATTGAAGCAAGCCTGCGGCGGTTTGCCCATTATGATCACTGGTCTGATTCGGTGCGCCAGTCCATCCTTGCAGATGCGCCTGCGGATATGATTGTCTTCGGGATGGGAGAAAGACAGGTTGTAGAGATCGCAAACCGCCTTTCAAAAGGCGAGAACATTAAAGAGATCATAGATTTAGCAGGAACTGCTATTAAAGTGGAAATAAGCAAATGGCGCTCGATCGGTCATGATGGCTATATGGAAATTCCCGGATTTTCTGATGTGTCGCGCGATAAAGAGCTTTATGCTAAAGCATTTAATCTTCATTACCAGGAACAAGACCCGGTCAGGGGAAGACCTGTGGTGCAGCAGCACCCGAAAACCATAATAATCCAGAATAAACCTGCAATGCCGTTGAGTACACAGGAACTCGACTATGTATATGAACTTCCTTTTTCAAGAAAAGCGCATCCCTCTTATAATAAGCCCATACCAGCGCTTGCTCCTGTTAAATTCTCAGTCGTGAGCCACCGCGGATGCTTTGCATCGTGCTCCTTTTGCGCCCTTACGCATCACCAGGGAAGGATAATCCAGAGCAGGAGCATAGAATCAATTGTACGCGAAGTAAAAAGAATGCTGAAGATGCCTGATTTTAAGGGCATCGTGCAGGATGTGGGAGGACCAACTGCAAATATGTATTCGATGCACTGTAACAGATGGGAAACACAGGGCGCATGTCACGGTAAAATATGTATGGACTGCAAGAGTCTTGACGCAAGCCATAAGGGTCAGGTCGAACTCCTCAGGCGACTCCTCGAAATAGAAGGAGTTAAAAAAGTGTTCATAGGTTCGGGGATACGCTATGATCTGGCACTTAAAGATACATCCGGGTATATTTCCCAACTATGCGAGCATCATGTGAGCGGACATCTCAAAGTTGCGCCTGAACACATAATAAAACATGTCACGGATATTATGCACAAACCTGGAAAAGAAGTATTCGAGGATTTCAGGAAACGATTTGACGCAGAAAATAAAAGGCTGGGGAAACGGCAATATATTCTTCCATATTTCATGTCCGGGCATCCCGGATGCAGCGTCGAGGACATGGTCGAGCTTGCCGAATATATCCGCGATAATAACCTTTATACTGAACAGGTACAGGATTTCACGCCCACACCCATGACAGCTTCAACCTGTATGTATTACACAGGCATTGATCCTTTTACTATGGAAAAAGTGCATGTGGCAAAAGGACGGGAAAAAAGGATACAAAGGGCACTTTTGCAGTACAGGGATGAACGAAATTACGGATTTGTGGTCGAGGGATTGAAGATGGCAGGGAGGGAGGATCTGATCGGGAGTGAGAGGAAGTGCCTGGTAAAGAGAAGAAAAGAGAACAGAAGGATATAAATGATATTTGCGATCCCGGGAAGGATTTTTGTACTGTAAATCACAGTGTAGCAAAACTATTTATAATACTTGCAATCCTATATAAACAATAAGAGGTCGAATTATGGAGTTCAATGAAAAAACAGTTGGTTACATATTGTATGCAATAGGAATTGTTGGCGGCGTGGAAGGCGCTACTGATGTGCGTCCGGGATTAAGCCTTGTGATAAGTATTGTATCTGTGATCGTTATCATCCTCGGCAGCTATCTATTAGCTAAGAAATAATATTTTTAATTTGGTATATATACTGTTATTATTCTAATCCAATTTATAGATATTAGAGGATTTATTCAAATAAGATTTCGACAAATAAGGAAGGTGAGTAAATACAATATAATGAAAAATTTACTGGCTTTTTAGTAGGATGTCACTATAAAAAAGAGAGAAGAGGAGTTGAATGCCCAATCGAGCATTTGGAATGGGGCGGTAAAACGCAGATAGTTAAAAGTGCAGAAAAATATGATTATAAGAGACTTCCTTTCCCCTTAAAAATGAACAGTGAAAGAATTTATGGAGAAGGGGAAATTAAAAGTTTTGAATATTATGGCGATGGATGGAGTTACATTATTTTAAAGGATTTTAAAGAATAACGGAAGTATGTTCCAATAGAAGGGGTGTCCCAGCTACACAATCGAATCACTAATCTCAATAAGAACGCCAAGATAAATAAAACAGCAAAGCAAAGAATACGGCTTGGTTTACCATTAACAAAAATTGAATGTGAACAAAACTAATTTATCTTTTGGTGACTGAACACCATAGAACCTTAGTATTATAATAAGATTATAATATTTTTACGGCATCCAAACTTTTAAATCTTTGATTCTTTCAAAATCACTGTCATTGGTGGCAATATTTTTTATCATATTTCTGCGCATTATACCAAGGTGAGAAGCATCTCTTGGTAAGAGTTGATATTTCTTAGCAATGTCTTTCAATTCAAGAGGATCAGCGGTTTGGGTTATTATCTGAAGGACATTCTTTACTCTGAGCGCATCAACGAAATCAATATGCACCTCTACAACCTCCCATGCCTCATCAAATACGTTCTTATCATGGCGCAAGGAATCCAGGATTTTATAATGTCTATCTGTGCCCAATATCTCCGCTGCTTTAAATTTTAACAGGATATAAGCTGTCTCATCGATTGCAATAGAGGAAGTAACAGCATTTATCTTCCCTTTTTCAACAGTATTAAGAAAAGCCGTGCACTCCTTTCTATCGACAGCATCTTTACTATAGTGACTTACCAAAATAGAAGAGTCTATGTATATTTTCTCGGGACCCTTCAAGATTCATCCGATCACTTTTGATTCTACCATTCTTTCGATCTCTTCATCTATATCTATCTTTCCAGTTCTGACCAGCCCGGCTGTTTTATTCGTGAGACCTTCAGGCTCAAGAGTGATATGGTATTTACCTATACGGATTGAAAACTCTGTTCCAGAGGGCAAATCGATTAGTTCATGAGGAATAAAAATACCTTTTTCAGTAGATTTTACTTTTAACATTATTATCGCTACTGTAGTATGGAAAGTACATTTACATAAAGATTATCTTTGAATGCATATGATGGGCGCCTGAGCTTTAGCATTTCGGTAGGTGTTCGAGTATCTATCGCCTCATATGAGCATAAAAAACCTAACGTTTTCAGTCACCGGTATACCCCGTACGATGTACGAGGCCTGTATAAGTGCATCAACCACCTATTAGACCCTAATTCTCCACTACATACTATTTGAAGTAAATGGTTTTGTGTTGAACATTAGGGCAATTACCAACACGTTCCCAATAATTTAATTATATCAACATACAATTAGAACCGGAGTGAAATTTATGTTTGATAGAAAAGCGCTTTTAGAGAGATTATCGAATGCACATGGTGTTTCGGGATACGAAGGAAATATAAGGCAGATCATTGAAGAAGAAGTAAAGCCCTATGTTGATCAAATTTCAACTGACAAGATGGGAAACCTCATTGCTACAAAAAAAGGAAAAAAACCTGTTGTTATGCTTGCTGCCCATATGGATGAGATCGGGTTAATGGTAAAATACGTTGACGATAAAGGCTTTGCCCGCTTCACAAAAACCGGAGGATGGTTCGACCAGACCCTTCTTAACCAGAGAATGATCATGCATACGGAGAACGGCCCTGTTTATGGTGTTCTTGGTTCCAAACCCCAGCATGTAATAAAAGAAGAGGAAAGGAATAAAGTAATAAAAGCCGATGATATGTTTATTGATATCGGGGCAACAAGCAAAGAAGATGCAGATAAAATAGGTGTAAAAGCCGGGACTCCTGTCACTTCTGATATTGATTTCAAACCCCTGGGAAATGACTTTGTCACAGGAAAGGCTTTTGATAACAGGGCAGGCTGTGTGATGCTGATTGAGGCGCTTAGTATGATGAAAGATGTTAAAGCCACAATCCATGCAGTATTTACAGTACAGGAAGAAGTAGGATTAAAAGGGGCTAAAACATCTGCTTTCAGGTTGAGTCCTGATGTGGCTCTTGCTACTGATGTCACTATAACCGGAGACCATCCTGGAATTGATAAAAAGGATTCTTCGATCGAGATGGGAAAAGGCCCTTCAGTCACCGTAAGTGATGCTGACGGACGCGGGATAATCGTTCCTGAATCTGTATTGAAATGGCTAAAGGAGGCTGCCGGGGCAAACAGCATCCCATACCAGCTCGAAGTGGGAAGCGGCGGCACTACTGATGCAACAGCGATACACCTTACAAAGGAAGGAATACCCACAGGTGTTATCAGTATGCCAACACGTTATATCCATACTCCGGTATCAGTACTGAGCATGGCAGACCTTGAAAAGAGCGCAGAATTGATCGCAAGAGCGGTTGAAATCGTGGATAAATTTTTCTGAATAGAGGCTATTATTGTTATACAGATTTAAATAATAAACAAAGATGAATAAATAAATGAAGAATGTTGAAATGTCAGTTGATGGAAACATCTTAATTATAAAGGTTGATTTGACTAAAGATTTCGGGCCATCAGCATCAGGGAAAACTATCATTATAGCATCGAGTGAAGGCAACCAGTCCATACATGGAAAGGAAGCTTTGAAAATAGGATTGAATATTTATAAGAAGAAATAAAACCGCAGATGAATCCTGATTATGGGAATTTATGAATCATAGTGCACAAATATGAAAACCGTCGACGAGATAAAATCAATTCTTTCAGGCAATAATTTAACTTTAAAAGGAGATTAATAATTATGCACCCGGAAGAATTAAAAGAACTGATCGATAAAGGCGAGGACAGCAGGACTCAGTTTAAAAAAGACATTACCAATGCGGTCCAGCTTGCTCAGGAAATGGTCGCTTTTTCAAACACAAGAGGCGGTTTTATTATAGTCGGAGTGGATGATGCCGGAAATGTTGTGGGTCTTGGAAGCAAGGACATTCGCAGGTTGAACCAGTTGATCTCAAATAGCGCAAATGAGAATGTGAAACCACCTATAACCCCATTCAGTGAAATAGTTAAAATAGGAGAAAGAAAACTACTTGTCATAGAGATAAAAGAAGGAGTAAACAAACCGTACTGTACAAGCGAAGGTATCTATTTTGCCAAGGTGGGAGCTGACAAACGGAAAATTTCACAGGAAGAACTGCTACGGCTTTTTCAGGAATCAGGGAAAATATATGCAGATGAAACCATTGTATATGGCTCATCTATAAAAGATATTGATAAAGAGCTTTTATATTCTTTCTATGAGAAACAATATGGGGAAAGCATAGAAGCATCAGGATTGCCACTTGATAATATCCTTGAAAACCTGAACCTTGCTAATGACACAAGGCTTAATCTATCGGGATTGATGCTTTTTGGAAAAAACCCCCAAAAATATAGGCCGGAATTCTTGATAAAAGCGGTCTCTTTTTTCGGAAATGATTTAGGGGGCACTCAATACAGGGACAGCGAGGACATTGATGGCAATCTCCCAAAACAATACAGGAACGCAATGGCATTTCTGCTGCGGAATCTAAGGAAAATCCAAAAGGGAAAGGATTTCAATGCACCTGGGGTCCTTGAGGTTTCAGAGATAGCCTTGCAGGAGATCCTGGTTAATGCCCTGATCCACAGGGATTATTTTATTAATGCCACTATTCGCATATTGATATTCGATAATCGTATAGAGATAGACAGTCCTGGAAAATTGCCCAACAATATGACAATCGAAAATATAAAACATGGAATATCGTGCATGAGAAATCGGGTATTAGCTTCATTTGCTTCCAAAATGCTGCCCTACCGTGGCCTTGGCACTGGTATAGTCAGAGCCCTGAAAGATGATCCTGCTATTGAATTTATTAATGATGCTAAAGCTGAGCGATTTAAGGTAATAATTCATAGACCGAATAAATACTAATGCAGATATTATGGCTTTACATAAAAGATTAACCGAAAAAATAATATACAACTCAAGACCGTTATACTGGATTCACAATCAATAAAATAATAGAAGGGATTTCCTTTATTTAAAAATATAAAAATACTCGATACCACCCTCAGGGATGGAGAACAGACACCCGGAGTTTCACTCACAACAGAGAACAAGCTATTGATCGCAAGAAAGATAGACAGCCTTGGCGTTGATATTCTTGAAGCAGGTTCTGCAATTACTTCCGAGGGTGAGCGCGCTTCAATAAAGGAAATAGCAGCGGCAGGGTTGAATGCCGAGATATGCAGCTACTGCCGTATTAAGAAAGAAGATATTGATGCAGCTCTTGGATGTGATGTTGACTCAATCCACCTTGTTGTTCCTGTATCTGACCTTCATATCCAGCAGAAATTGAAAAAAGACAGGGATTCTGTCCGGGAACTGGCTGCGCAAATGACAGAGTATGCAAAATCTTATGGATTAATTGTGGAATTAAGCGGGGAAGATGCATCAAGGGCAGATCTTGAATATCTTAAATCAGTTTATAATGCAGGGATCGATGCCGGAGCTGACAGGCTGTGTTTCTGCGATACGGTGGGGATCCTTCTTCCTGAAAATACCTATGAGATATTCACTGACCTGTCTTCGCTTCGTGCTCCTATAAGCATTCACTGTCACAATGATTTTGGAATGGCTACAGCCAATACTGTTTCAGCTCTGCGTGCAGGCGCAAATGAGGCGCATGTTACCATAAATGGCATCGGAGAACGCGCCGGGAACACTTCGCTTGAAGAAGTGGTCATGGTTCTTTATTCACTGTATAAACATAAAACAGCAATAGATATAAAAGGTTTATACACCACTTCGCGTCTTGTCAGCAGGCTAAGCGGCATTCCTGTTGCCCCCAATAAGTCAATCGTGGGTGGAAATGCGTTCACTCATGAAGCAGGCATCCATGTTCATGGGCTTCTGGCAAATACCGCTACATACGAACCAATAACACCTGAACTTGTGGGGCGTGAGCGAAAGATCGTACTCGGGAAACACGCAGGCAGAAGTTCAGTAGTTCTTGCATTAAAAGAACTGGGGCTGGCTGCAAGCGAAAAGCAGATCGATGATATCGTTATCCGGATGAAAGAACTTGGAGATAAAGGAAAACGGGTCACGGATGCAGATCTCCAGACAATAGCAGAAACCGTTCTTGGAATATACCAGGAAGCAAAGATCAAGCTTGAAGAACTTACGGTCGTAGCCGGAAATACTGTGATGCCTACTGCTTCTGTCAGGTTGAAAGTCAACGGGAATCACGTCGTTGAAGCAGGCGTTGGAACAGGACCCGTGGATGCCGCAATAAACGCATTGAAAAAAGCCCTTTCAGGGGTAGCGGATATACATCTTGATGAATACCATGTTGATGCCATCACCGGCGGAACCGATGCCCTGGTTGAAGTCTGGATAAAACTCAGCAAAGGCGGAAAAACAATAACTGCAAGAGGAGCAAGGACAGACATCATAATGGCATCAGTCGAGGCAGTTCTTGAGGGCATAAACAGGCTAATACAACAGGAAAATAACAGGTAGATTTTAGAAATATTTATACAATATCAGTCAGTGTTAAAGGTAGATAAAAAATGACAAAACAGAAAATGTCTGGTGCGCGTGCAGTAATTGAATCGCTCCACTGCGAAAATGTTGAAGTTATCTTCGGATATCCGGGAGGACAGGTTCTTCCGCTTTACGATGAATTATACGATGCAGATGTAAGGCATATTCTTGTAAGACATGAGCAGGCTGCCGCTCATGCTGCTGACGGCTATGCAAGAGCTACTGGTAAAGCGGGTGTATGTCTTGCCACCTCAGGACCCGGGGCTACAAACCTTGTAACAGGTATTGCAACTGCATATATGGATTCTGTACCCATGGTAGCAATTACGGGCCAGGTACCAAGGTCGCTTATAGGTTATGACGCATTCCAGGAAGCCAATATTACAGGCATAACACTTCCGATCACAAAACACAATTATTTAGTCCAGGATGCAAAAGACATACCCAGGATTTTCAAGGAAGCGTTCTATATTGCCCAGACAGGCCGGCCCGGACCAGTCCTGATCGATATACCCAAGGATACTCAAATAGAGGTAATAGACTTTGAATATCCGCAGGAAGTAAAATTGCGCGGATATAAACCAACGTACGCAGGAAATGAACAGCAGATAAAAAAGGCTGCGTCCTTGATCGTAAAAGCTGAAAAACCCATATTCTATGTAGGTGGAGGCATTATTTTCTCAAAGGCATCTGAAGAATTGAGGACTCTTGCTGAAACCATACTTGCTCCTGTTACCACGACCCTTATGGGAATGAGCGCTTTTCCAACAGCTCATCCGTTATCTGTTGGAATGCTGGGAATGCATGGAACAAGGTATGCAAATTATGCTGTCCAGGAATCTGACCTGATAATCGCAGTTGGAGTACGCTTTGATGACAGGGTGACAGGTAAGATATCTGCATTTGCACCCAATGCAAAGATAATTCATATTGACATCGACCCGGCTGAGATAAGCAAGAATGTTCGCGTAGATATCCCTATAGTCGGGGATGCTAAGAATGTTCTGAAAAGCCTTACAAAATATATAAAAATTGAACAGGCAAAGACGGATGGGTGGATCAAGAAGATAGAAGCATGGAAAAAAGAATATCCTCTAACCTATAAAAAGGATAAATTGCTTCGCCCCCAGTATGTGGTTGAGCAGATAAGCGAGATATGCCCTGATGCGATAATTGTTACTGAAGTCGGACAGAACCAGATGTGGGCAGCGCAATTCTTCAATTATAAGACTCCCGGGACATTCATATCAAGCGGAGGTCTTGGCACTATGGGTTACGGCTTCCCTGCGGCCATAGGCGCAAAGGTTGGAAAACCTGAATCTACGGTTATTGATATCTCCGGTGATGGATCTTTCCAGATGAACTCACAGGAGCTTGCAACAGTTGTCCAGGAAGACATTCCTGTTATCGTTGCAATATTAAACAATGGATTCCTTGGAATGGTCAGGCAATGGCAGGAATTGTTCTTCGACAGGCGGTATTCATCAACATGTGTTGAAAATAGTGTGGATTTCGTGAAACTTGCAGAGGCTTATGGGGCGCTTGGATTGCGTGCAACCAGGAAAAGTGAAGTAAAGGATGTTATTGAAGAAGCTGTAGCATCTAAGAGGCCAACAGTTATTGACTTTGTAGTTGAGCGGGAAGAAAATGTATCCCCGATGGTTCCAGCCGGAGCAGCCATCAATGAGATACTTGACCTGGAGTGACAGGAATGAAACATACGCTTGCCATACTTGTGGAAAATAAACCCGGAGTTTTAACAAGGGTCGCTGGATTATTCTCAAGGAGAGGTTTTAATATAGAAAGCCTTGCTGTTGGTGTTACAGAAAACAAGGATATTTCGCGTATTACAATTCTTGTAAGCGGAGATGACAATGTCCTTGAACAGGTTGAAAAACAGCTGAATAAGCTTATTGATGTTATCAGGGTAAGTGATATCCCGGCAGATGAATCTGTAAACAGGGAACTTGCACTCATTAAAGTCGGGGTAGATACAACAACCCGCGCTGAAGTAATGCAGATCGTGGATATCTTCAGGGCCAAAATTGTTGACGTGGGAATAAAATCGCTTGTTATTGAAGTGACAGGGGATGAGAGCAAGATCAATGCCATGGAGCAATTGCTTCGACAGTTTGGAATAAAAGAAATGGTCAGGACAGGTAAGATCGCGATGAACCGCGGGGCAAAAGTTGTCCAGAGTGAAAAAAGATAAGTTGAATTGTTAAGTCCTTCAAATCCTCCAGGTCTCCCACATTACGATCTCATCGAGGCTTTTTCGTGGTGTGGGGCGCGGGATATCTGAGGGATATCCAATAGGTAGAAGCGTAACTACCCGGATCTCATCCGGGATATTTAATATTTCTTTGACCTTTTTTTCATCGAATGCACCAATCCAGCATGTGCCAAGTCCCTCTTCAACTGCCGCAAGTGTCATATGATCCACAGCAATCGCAGTGTCAATAGGATAAGCAAGCTGGCCGCTGGACATTACATATTCTTTTTCGACCGAACAGGCTACAATAACTACAGGCGCTTCTGCTAAAAATTTCTGGTTTCTTGCAGCTTCTGAAAGCGCTTTTCGTGTGCCTGCATCTCTTATCACGATAAACCTGCGCTCCTGGCGGTTTGAAGCTGAGGGTGAAAGTCTTCCTGATTCAAGTACCCTCACTAATTTTTCTTCTTCCACCTCACGGGGATCATATGCCCGGATACTTCGTCTTGTTCTTATTGCTGTTTTCACATCCATAAATCTTCACTCCTTTTTTTTAAATTTTGTTGATATAAGATATCAATTATACCATTATATTCATTATCATCCATATATAATAAAACCCACGAGGGAGGGAATCTATAAATTCAAATGTCAATTTTCAAGAGTTCCAGCCCTGGTTCTGTAATTCTTACCGTACCTTCACTTAATTCGATCAGCCCGAATTCATTCAATAATTTGAAAATAGCTGTGTCTGAAAGCAATAGCTTATCCCTGATAGTTTCAATATCCACTGTATCACCATTTTTCAGTATATCGAGAATCGAATCTGTATTTTCTCCGAATTTTGACATCAGTATTAGATTATAGGAACTTTATTAAATAATACCACGGAACAAAGTTTCTTAACTCTTTTTCTTAATATAATTTATAAACTATATTTAGTATTATCTTATATTAGCTCCCGTCCTTGTAATAATTGCTCTTCAAGGGTCAAAATAAAGGAGATCTGAAAATGAATAATGAAAAAATTGAAAACCAGAGAAAAGATGAAGAAGAAAAAGTAGCAGAGGAAATTTTTAAGAAAGTAGTTCTTGGTTTTGGTTAAGTAATAGAAATTGTGATGAAAAATCTAGCTGAATTATTAAGACTTTGTAATAATCCAACTTCTATTATTTCACCATTCCCATTCTTTGCGATTGCAATTTTTTTGATATCGCATAAAAATTTATCTTATTCTGAAATTCCTTTTCTTATAATAGGAATAGTTGTTACACTTTTATCAAATTCCGCTTCTAACCTGTGGAACCATTGTAATGACCTGAAGGAAGATATTGCACAGGGAAAAAAAACTATTTTAACGCAGGATCCTTCGATGCAAAAAATAGCAATTATTTTTGCGATCTTGTTGTATATAATTTCTCTTATTCTTGTTTATAAAATATCATTGGAAGTTGAAAAACCTATTTATATATATTTTCTGATATGGGCAATTGCAACATGGTGTTATTCAGATAATATTATCATTAAAAAAGTGACTGGCTTTAGATTAAAAGAGCATTATATAGGGGAATTGGTAACGTATGGGGTCGCGTGGCCTATGTACACTCTCAGTATATGGTTGATATATTCAGATATCACTATTACCGGGGAAATAATTATACTAGCTTTTTTTTTCTTTAGCATCTCTTTATTATTATTGAAAGATCTGAAGGATATATCCGGTGACAGGAAAGCGGGATTGATGACTTTCGGTGTGGTTTTTTCCCCTTCAAAATTGATTCGATTTTCATGCTATTTGATGGTCGTATATTTTTTTATTATTTTGAATCCAATCACTATGAAATACTTTAATAATGGGATATTAATAATGATTGTACCTCTGGCATATTTCTCAAAAAATACTTTTGTTCATATGTACCAAAAAAATTGGATTTTGGATATTGGAGATTTAAAAGCGCTTAAATCTCTGGGCATTTCAGTATATGCATCTGTAATTTTTTTAGGGCTAAGCGTATTTTTCTAAATCTCTAAACAGGCATTTGTACCTGCGGTTGAAAAGAATATATTTTTTCCGGATTCAGATAAATAATTCCTTTTTTGGAATTCTAGCGGAATATATACAGATGGTGCAAACGATAAAATCCCAAAATAATTATCTCCCACCAATTTTTTTATTTTATCCTTATATTCAAAAACTTTTTCTCCAAAGGCTGTTGTAACACCAACATCCAGGAAGAAATAAATAAATCTATCCTTATATTTTAAATTATTTAAAGTAGAAATAAAAGCTTCAAACTTTTCATCAATTATTTCATATACCAGAGCAACATCCTCTGAGTAATTTGAAACATCCATAAAAAATGGAAACATTTCGAAAGGATAGTATGCTCCTATTCCAAGCATAAAAACTCCATTTGTTTTTTTATTAAAGAATGAAAGTCCATATGGTATATATAGCTTATAATCTCCTGTTTCAAGTTTCCCTAACAAATCTTCTTTCTTTTTTTCAGCAGCATATATTAGATTTTCCACGGCCTCTACCGGGGCCATACCGTCCAGCGATATTAAAATATTCTTTTCAAAGATTGCTTTGAATTCTTTGATAACCGTAAATTCTTTATTGACATTTCGCCTGGTTTCTTCTATTGTTTTTCCTTTTTCTGAAAAAATATCATCATAAATTGCATTGACATCTTGTTTTTCAATTACCAGAGCTGCGATCCCACCTTCAATATCCTTAAAATTACAGAATATACTTGGGGAATTGATTCTGACCTGCGTATGCATTACGTTTACGCCAATTATAGGTACACTATAACCAGTTTGTTTTGCAAAGATTTCAAGTATCGTTGGGGGAAGGTAAAAAATGTTATCTTTATCACAATATTGCGCAAATCTGCTGGCGTATTCTTTCTGGTTTTCGATGGTGGCTCCTTTACATTTTTTACTATAATAATACCCTTTTGCAAAAAACTCAGCTGATTTAAGGACGCTTGGTACCCTGACAAGAGGAAAATGCAGCACTATATATCCATTATTACATTTTATCATCCTGGCAAGTTTTTCTGCTGAGTTTATTACTCCTTTTTCAAAGAAACCTTTTACACTTATCCGGGCATCGTCATCTTTGCAAAGGACAAGTGCCGCTCCATCTGTACGCATATCATCAGGAAATATCATTCCATCTACTGAAGCTCCAATTTGCGGTATTTCGCCGAACTCCGTATGAAAAATATCCAGCATTGATTGGTACTTGCCATTGTATTTTAATGTTGCATAAAATAAAATAAGATTTGGATGAAAATCATTTCTCAAACGGGCTTTTTCAATAAGGTCATTGGCAGCTTGCACATGATCTTTCTTATTTGTGAAAAATGTGATTGATTTCGTTTTAACACCTTATGTCACACATGCTCCTATAAGTTTTGTCGCACGCAGCGTTTCAAGGGATATAAGCTGCTGGTTAGCTTCAGCTTTAGCAACAGTAACAAGCACTGTAGATTTTGAAGACGGAGCTATCAGGATACGGTTATTCCTGAAATAAAAAATAGTTTCCTTCAAGCCATTCCGGTTCATTTCCCCGAGCACCCGGCTTATGTGTTTCTCAAGCCAGAACATAGTTTCCAGAAGGTGCTCCCTGTAACCAGGGACCCTTATGGTTATGGGCACCCCGTCTATCCTGTATATCATACAGGCTTCAATTCCTTCAATATCATAAAGTTGATCAAGAGTATCTTCAAGTTCTATTTTCATAGCTCTTTTTCTCTTCTCCCAGGACAAGTTCAAGAATTTGTTGCGGGTCTTCATCGTGTACCCAGTTTTTCCGCACTGATTCAATCTTTACCCTTATTTTTTGACCCAGCTTTCCCATGGTTTTTGTTTTTTCAATAGCTTGCACAAACCTGTCATCGAATTTGGTTTTTGGCGTAACCCGGTCAATTTGTTTTTTTGAAGCTCTCAGTAAGAGTCCTAATCCTGCTTCTATGGAATAAGGGTATATTCCTTCACCATGTTTTGATCCCCTGTGTTTCATTATCCTGATAGTCCTGTCATACATCTCCCCAAAACCAAGATTCTGCAAGAATAGAACCGTATCTGATAAATACAACGGTGTAGATAATAACCTGTTCATATGCTGGAAATCCCCAGTAGTTCCATAATTGGTAGCAGTTGCACCATCGGCCGGCTCTTCAAGAACTACAACTGTGGTTCCAAATGCTCGCAGATCCTGGAATATTGTACTGATCGATTTTCTTTTTTCTTTATCAGAATAAAATGTAGGATATGTAAAAGGATCAATTACTATTCTTGGATTTGCTCCGGGACTTGATTTCTTTATGATCTCTATAATATCAAGACTCGGAAACTCGAGGTCTTCTCCGAAAATATGGACTATTTTCATATCCCCTGACTCTATATAATCTTTAATGGCCCCCCATCCTATGTCTTTGCAATCACGGATGATCTGTTGCTCTGACATCTCAAAGGAAACATAAATTACTTTTTCACCGCGATCAAGGCCGAAAAGAGAATATTGCAATGCAAAAGTGGTTTTACCGACACCCGGCCCTCCATAAATTGAATTGACAGTATTTTTTCTGAAACCTCCATCCATCAATTCATCCAGACCATATATCCCTGTTAAAGTCCTACCCGTTTTCATAATACTTCAACCTCATCATTATAATGTTCTACAGTATGCTTTGGAGAATATTTATAGTTTAGTATTAAAAAAAAGTTTATACAGTAGAAAAATCGCCCTATAATCCGGTAAATAGATTATCGAATCGTATTTGACCTCGAAAATCGCTCTGCATTTTTATGCCTGAAATCTGGCAATATCCTGTCAAAATATTTGACGACTACGCATGATTCAGTGCATTTACCGCATCTGGTGCAAACTTTTCCGATTTTAAGGTCCGGCTCAAGAACAATGGCATTGACAGGACAGACTTTCAAACATACACCACATTTTGTACACTTTTTTACTCTTATCAGCTGCTTTGCAGTATTTTCAAAAACAGATCGTGCATTCTCATCTCCCGGCGCATTAACAGAAATGTGCCCTGATGAGAATATCCTGACATTCCCATCTTTTGTATTGATCAACAACACACCGAGATCTTCTGAAAAAACTTTTTCACCCAGGATATTTGCGATATTTTGCGCTTCCCGGGGCAAAAGTCCTGTGATATTTCCTTCCATTGTATATCCGCCTGTCTTACACGGCGAAATTCCGCCTGTCACTATAATCCCGAATTCTTCTTTCTTAGGCTCCAATTTCGTATTTATTTTGAGTTCTTCAGCAAGACGGATCATCTTTGGAGGAAGTGTTTTCCAGCGCCAGAACCCATGCGTGACAAACGCCTCGTCCAGACCGTAGTCCTTTGCCCAATTCAAAAGATATTCTTTCCACCGTATAAAAAGTTCAGGGTGCAGCTGGCCGAACCTGTAATATTCTGCACTCAGTTCTGCAGGGCAAAGCCAGCACCCAACACGCTCAAAACCCTCGTCATAAAGGGGATTATATTCAAGTTTACGATAAAAAATATAAAGCCAGACTTCGATAGCACGCCAGTTCCGGATCGGGAACACGCTCACCTGGCCAGGAATGAACGGATTCTCTTCTTTTGGGGCGATCCGTGAGCGTGTGAATGATTCATATTTCCTTTTCCCATCAATGGTAAGGCACTTTTTACCTGTGCGCGTGCACTCCTCTATTACTGAGTTAATAGGGGCCAGCTTGCAGACCTTGCAGCACCACCTGAAATCCTTCGCAGGCGGCCCGAAATCCGGAAGATTCTTCCAGAATGCTTCATTTACATTGATTTCAATAAGATCGATATTGTTTTCCTTGCAGAATCTACGTGCGAATTCAACAGTTTCCGGGAACTCGATGCCGGTATTTGCAAAGAACACTTTTATTGGTTTTTTCACAGCGCTGCGGGTAAGATCAAGCGTGGTCAGGCTGTCTTTGCCCCCTGAAAATGAAACATAAACAGGTGAATCCCTGAATTCTTCCTGGTTGGCAATTCCCTTTATGGTATTGACAGCGTCCTTAACAAGCCGTTTCATGTGAGGCGCATTTGCCCGGATGACATCTTCAAGCCGCGGTTTTCCTGGCAAAAAAGATACTTTTCCTGATCCGATTTTTTTTATCTTTAACGATTGCCCCGGGGTCTTCATCTCTGTGCTGCCCCTGTATGCTATCCCGAATCCGCAAAGGTTCTTACCTGTTACAAGTACGGTGTCCCCTTTTATGATATCACCAGAACATTCGATAACTTGCGTTCCATCCAGGTTTTTCCCGCTAAGGTGCCTCCCGCCGGATGAGATCTTTACGAGTTTTTTACTTATTCCAGAATCAATAAGCACACACGCTCCATCGACCATCAGGTCAAGCTTGAAGGCAAGCTCTTTCATATCGAATCTCAATATCCCGAAATGAAGCCCGTCCACGATTATTTCATCGGTTTTATCTTCACCAGGGATTTTATTCAAAAGGATAAGTTTTTCAGAAATGGGATTTTCACCAAAAGATTTTGAGATCAGGTCATTGATTATGTTTTTTTCATAGGGTGAAGCAAAACGAACATCCCCGGGTGGGGATAGGTCAACCTCTGACCCTTTTTCCCTGCATATCCCGCATTGAGCTTCCAGTAAGGGGATATTGCATTTATGGCACCAGAAAAGGTGACTCTTGTCGAGATCGAATGATGTATTTTGATTTGGATTTTGTTTGGTAATGTGCATTTCTCTAAGCCCCTTTTCAATCTGCAATCGCCTCTTTGAAATTTATTCCAAAAATTTGCGCTATTGCACATGCTGCCCACACATTCATTGTCCAGCCCATGATCAAAAACACTGGCATCGTTTCGGAAAAATGATAACCCCACAGACCTGAAGAAGATCCCAGAAGCTCCATAGTGCCGCTTATTCCAATAGTGACTGATGCTACAGCCAGATTCCAATCCAGGGTTTGTTTATTATTATAGAATATACCTAAAATTGCAAATGCTGAATAAATAGCGATAACTTCATTAGAAATGATCGTTAAATATCCTTCAAATTGCATAAATGCCACAAGCCCGACCAGCATCAGGACAAATGGAATATTTCTGAGTTTTGATCCGCTCAATTCAACATACGAAAAGACTTTTCTTAAGAAATCAGAAAAACCAATGATCGTGATCACTAACAATGGCGTTGAAAACAGGGCAAAAACCGGGGGCGTTGCATTGTCTAAATAACGCCACATTCCGGCAAGGGTTGTATAACGTTCTATCAGGAACGAAATAAGGATCGATGTTAAAGAGATCGCCACAAAATGCTTTGTTTTCATTCTTGTGGCAAACCAACCTGCAGAAATAATTGAAAATAAAAATCCAAGGCTGAAGTATAGTGAAGATTTCATCAGATATCCACCAGAAACAAAGCCAAAAAGTGACATCAATGTAAGGATTGAAAAAATCCCCAGGTTTATATCCCTTCTCTTTTTATTTTCAGGTGAATCCGGCTTCTTTCCCAGTGACCAGCTGGCGACATCATTAACTATCTGCAATAAGGCCGGCGTGAAATATTTCAGGATTGGCAATCTTGCTGCATCATATAAAAAGAAATCGGAACAAATGCTAAATACAGAATCCCAACCCGGTAACTTCAGCAATGCATGAGTGCCCCATACATAGAATTTTGCAACATCGGGATCCGGCCGTTTCCATTTCATATCCGAACTGTGCTGATACGGAAGTATTGAAGGGTCGAATCTTGGCGATGCATCACCTACTCCATTTTCATGGGCAAGCTGGATGTGCCTGATATCCGCTATCGGGTCTGAAAAGCCCATCATTTGTGCAGCTATTGAGTCGGCTGTTACTACATCGTTGGAGGTGATAATAGTGTGATAATCCACAGAATCGCACGACAGGGGCCCTACAGTTTCACCGCCAATACTGCCGTCGATTATTGTCAGGTTTGGGGTGAAGGCTTTGTTGACATAATAAATAACTTCATCTATCCCGATCTTATGATATCGCGCCTTATCGATCTCAGGCAAAGTTCCATACATGTTTTTCATCCCAAGCGTCACACCTGTCATCATATGGGTCTTCATCGCAGGTATGGATATTATCACATCAGAATCCAGGATCTCTTTTGAGACCCTTTCTACTGGCATCATATTATCTTCGCCAAAGTCAAAATTCACGATTTTCGTATCAGAAAGATTAACAATGTTTACATTTTTTTGCTTTGCCCACTCTATCCATCCCTCTGCTTTTGCATTAGGCCAGAATTTTGTCCATACCATGTCAGCATCGCAGATGAAAGGTTCACCACCTGCTTCGCGGACCATATCCACAACAACACCTGCAACTTCCTTTGTTGTATAGGTTCCCTTTAATTCCGGCACACCTCCGCATACATTCACTTTGATAAGGACTTTATCTCCGGTTTTAACGAAATTCTTCATTCCCCCAAGGGAATCAACAGCAGCTCTGGTGGCATTCTGCGGATCATTTATTCCTTGTTTTATATCGGGATATCGCACAATAGAGTATTTTGAGCTTGCAGGTTTTTTTCTGCTTTTCACATCATTATAAGAATAGAGCTCTTTAGAATATCTCCTTCGTTTTGTAAGTAAAAGCGCACTTGCATATCCAAGATAAATCCAGACAGGATACAATGCAAATAGCACGATGACCACAAGCAGCGGAACATCTTTCTTGTAGATGCCTGTAATATCCGAATGGAACATGAATTCTGATCCGCTCATGTTATTGCATACTATCGGGAATATGCAACGGAAAATATCTGCATAAAGCAAGAGACTGAACAGGATAAATGCAGTAACGACAAGGAAGCCGATTGTAATTTTTGCAAGCCTTTCAAATCCAAGTTTATTGCCTAAAAAATATAGCAATACACCTATAACGAACAGCATTGGTGGGTCTAGTAAGAAACTCATTTTTATCCCCTTTTTCCGATGAAAAGGTTCTACTCATATTTAAAATATCTCCATCGAGAGAAGTCACTTTCTTCTCTTCCTTCTCCTTCGCGTTATCCCCAGCTTCTTGATATTTCCTATCGTTCCAAGATCTGTCCCGTCAAGCAAAAACGCCCTTGCATTTTCAAGCTCGATGGCATGGTTGGCAAAAACAGGCCCCAGTAAATCCTCATGTATGGACTCATTGAACGGTATCCCTCCGCACAGTTCGTTAAATGCAGGCATAATTATTACTTCAGGGTTAGTCCACTCAATATCCCCATAATGATCTCGAATGGATTTCTCGATAAAATGCGTCCTTATCCACACCTTTTCAGAAACAGTATGCCCCAATGAATCCGTGAGCCTTACAGAGGGATGGTTATGGGACACCACCACGTATTTTGCAGATAACAACTCTACAACAGGCCAGGTATGACCGTGAAAATAACCTGCGCCGTCAAGCACAAAACCCCGCATGTCGTGCACCGTAACATTTCCGGTAATCAGCTCCTCAATATCCCCATCATGATTCCCGGGTACGATATCAATAGGCGCATAAGCTGCTATTGTTTCGAGAAAATCGGGTATTTCTTTTTTTTCCTGCCATGATGTACGTGGTACATTATGTTTGATATCCCCAAGAAGCACGATCCGGTCCGGCTTCATATTTTCAAGATACTCACATATGCGCTTCGTTCTTTTTTCCACCTGGCTGGGGATCGAGAACCCCTTGTGATAAAGCTCCCATTCGATGCCAAGATGAACATCCGCGATCACAAGAACTTTTATAGTGTTCTTGACGACAAGTGCGGGTTCGTTCAAAATAGGGGTTACTGTCATTTATTTATCCATTATTTGACATAATTAATTGATATTCCGGATGGGCATATAATTAATGTAGTGCATATATAGTTTTCACCTAATTTCTTGCCAGGTAATAGTCAAAAAGAGAAAGATAAAATGCAAAAAAATATTAATCAATAAATTAATAATCCCAATAATATGCATGAATATGACGCAATAATTGCCGGGGCAAGTTTTGCAGGACTTGCGGCTGCCGATAGTCTGGAAGGGGATATACTTCTCTTAGACAGGAAGGAAATCGGAACACGGCAGACCTCAGCGTGCGCAACTTTCACATCAGTATTAGAAGATTCAGGGTGCAAAAGCTCGATACTGCAGGAATTTGACACACTTACGCTGCATATTCCTGATGAAAAAAAAGTTGAATTGATCGAGCCTATCAGTACATTTGATTATGAAAAATTCTGCAAAATAATAGGGCAGCGCTTAAAAGTGAAAACCCTGAAAGCATCGGTGAAAGGTGTTGCGGGAGATGTGGTTTTTACAGATTCGGGAAATTTCAGTTCACAATGTATTCTTGATTGTACGGGCTGGAGAGCAGTCCTTGCCAGTTCCCTCAGGCAGGATTATGTTGACAAAAGAAATCTTGCATTCGGCCTGGAATCAGAGGTGGATTATACGAATGACAGCTTACATTTTTTTGTTGATCCGAAGATCATAGGACAGGGCGCAGCCTGGATATTTCCGGCAGGAAAAAAATCCCGCATTGGAGTGGCAAGTTATGCAGGGAAAACCCAGATCCTGCCACAACTTCGCGGATTCACAAGAACACTTTGTCATGAAATTTCAAAAACCCATGGCGGTTATATTCCATTCGGCCTTCGTGAACCTGTTGTAGATAATCTATTCATGGTCGGTGATTCTGCAGGTATGGCGCCGCCAACGACGAGTGAAGGAATACGCCCCGCGATAAACTTCGCAAGGGACTGTGCAGGGATCGTCCAGGGTATAATAGACGGTCATAAAAAGTTAAAAGATGGCCTTATTGAATACAGTGATATTGTAAATAAGAGTAAGAACAGATACAGGTGGCTGCTTAATCTGCAAACGCCACTTCTTGATAATATTGTTCCCGGAACCATCAAAAAGGCCGCATGCAGCAGGATATTTTCAAAACTCTTCCAGAAAATGTATCTTGGGATTTGATAATAAATCTAGAGGTGATTGAATGTTTTTAGATAGAAATGATTTAAAAAAATGAAAAAAAGAGAGCTATCAGCTTCTCTTTCTTAAAGCTAACGCCGTCAATCCCACAAGCGCAAGAACAATCCCGAACCCTGGCGCCTTTTTTGTAGGCTCAGGTGACCCTGTTGCTGTGATCTTTGGTGTTTCAGCTGGAGTCGTTGTGACCGCAGGTTTTGCTATCGGTGCGGTCTTTGCAACTATTGCAAATTCTGAGAAAGCATTTGTCTTCCCTTCAAAGTATGAGTTGGTGTCGTCTTTTGACAATACTTTTGTCTCAAGCTTTATCCAGCTCTTACCGTCCCATTTCATTAGCACTATATCGCTTGCGGAAACACCGTTTGTGCTCATCCATGCATTGTCTATCCTGAATTTGATGAGTGCTTCCTTGATGTTCTTTGGTGAAGCAAAGCCTGCAGTTCCAACCCAGATGTTTGCGTTCCTATAAACAAGCCCCTCAGGCGAGACTTTCACGAGGGTTGAGGTATTTTTTAATCCTTCTATCGATGCTGTGATTATGCCAAGACTGGTGTTACCTGTTATGTTGACGAACATTACGGGATTCTTCGCATGAGTGAATCTATAAGAGGTAAGAACATCTTTTGATATTTGCATATCATATTTCTCTATCATTTCGATGTTGGTGTAATCTTCACCTGACGATCCACCGCCACCGCCGCCACCAATGCTACTGCTACTTCCACCGCTTCCGCTGTTACTATCGGTACAGCATTTTGTGCCGCCGGTTGACGATGCGGGGACTCCAATCAGTGCAAAAGTACTGAAGTGGCTGGCATTTGCAATGAGATATCCATCACTTCCATTTTGATATAGGGTGTAAGGTGTTAACACATCCCATGAATTAGTGGTTTTGTTATAAAACTTGATCCTTAATTGAGATACAGAGCCAATTCCTGCTGCTGTGAGCTGCGCTCCTGAATAATTGAACCTTATTTGTATATCCGGGTTGAAAATAGCACCTTCCGGACCGAGAGTAATATTTTCACCGATCAGCTTATCGCTGCCCAAATTTGCTACAAATGTCGAGTTTATTTTGGCCAGGGAATCAATTGAAATTGATGTTACGGCTGAATTATTAACAGAGGCATTGGTATTGTTAAAAATGGTGACTGCTACATTTCCACCAGGTGAGGTTATTGATCTTGTGGAGTTAGTAATAAAAGTGGTTGTATCGATAATATCCTCAAATGATAAGCTTACATTCCGATCCACTGTTATGCTTCTTGATTCTGAGATATTGGATATACCATTTGAATCGCTTGCATATACCCTGAAATTATAATTACCGCTAAGAAGACCGGTTTTGTTTACATAGAAGCTTGTTCCCTGCTGGATCATGGATTGGTTTAATCCTTCCCAGTTAAGAATTGCTATCCCCTGCCTGCTAAGCGTAACTATAACATCTACATTGCCTGTAGTATCAATACTTCCGTCAGCCGGGGATTCAATGTTAATTAATAACCGCTGTACTACAATCAAGGTTACCTCATTGCTTGTTATGCTTCCTGCAGCGTTTGTTATATTGACACGGAAAGTTGAGCCGCTGTCAGATAAGGCTGTTGAGGGAATAGTATACGTTGCACTTGTAGCTCCCGGGATATCTACTCCATTTCTCTGCCATTGATATATTATCGGTGCCGTACCTGTGGCGACTACACTGAATGTTGCTGCCTCTCCCTCACTAACCATCTGATTTGATGGTTGCATTGTGATTGTTGGGGCAATCGGTAATGGGACAACAACCAGAGTTGCTTTATTACTCGTGGTACTACCTGCAGCGTTCGATACCACGACACGGAAAGCAGTACCATTATCAGCTAACGCGGTAGAAGGCGTTGTATATGTCGCACTTGTAGCTCCAGAGATATCTTCTCCATTTCTCTGCCAATGATACATCATTGGCTCTGTACCCGTGGCGACTACGCTGAAAGTTGCTGTATCTCCTGTTTTAACGATCTGATCTGATGGCTGTATTGTGATGCTTGGAGATGTTAGAGCCCGATCCATTGTAGTGAAGTTCCATATAAATGGAATTGCCATATTATTCCCTGCAAGGTCCGCAGCAGCAATCCCAATTGTAACATTGTAGGTCATGCTGTAATTAAGGCTCACCGGGGTAAATGTCATTTTATTCCCGCTCCAGCTAAAGCTACCCGTTATAGCAGGGTAAGTAGAGAAGGCCGACTGCACAGAGGTCTGGTTCATGAGTTTGCTGAAATTCACTGAAATAACTGCTGTCACCGGGATATCCATACCGTTGGGAGCATTTCTCACGATCTGCGGAGGTACCGCAGCGATCACCTTCTCAAGGCTCACATTATCTATGAAGTAGTTGTCTCCAACTTTCGCAAAGGATCCAAGCCTGAACTGCAAACGTCCGTCTTTCACTTTACTTGTGAAATTGGTAGTATTGAACTCTGTCGTGAATACCTGCCAGGAAGTATTGAGATTGGCAGTATAATCCAGTCCATAGTTAAGATTAAGCGAAGTTGCCCTGACAAGCCTTACTGTCATATCATGTCCTTTTGATGAATATGCAGCGAAACGCAGCCGATAGCGCGTATTTGGTTCCAGGTATCTGCCCTGTTCCAGAGGTATCGCTGTCTGGTATAACTGGATGTCCGGATTCGTTCCAACACTGGTTATTGCAAGTTTGGCAGCGCTGGTTCCTTCATAGCCTGGAGTTATTTTGCTTAAGGCCGCACCGGCATTCAGCTGGTATTTCGCCCAGTTGGTCAGTGAGGTCGAGCTTCCTGCTTCAAAGCCAGGATTCTGGATGAGATTTATCGACGGCACAAGTGTGAGCACAGAACCATTACTTGTTATGCTGCCCAGCTTGTTTGACACCACAACCCGGTATACTGATCCATCATCTGCTTCTGTAGCCGGCGGAATTGTATAAGATGAGCTATATGCCCCATCAATATTCGCGCCGTTCTTCTGCCACTGATAGTACAGCGGCGCAGTTCCTGTTGAGGTTGCAGCAACACTGAATGTTGCAGTATCTCCAATTACAGTGATCTGGTTTGCCGGTTGGGTGGCAATGCCGGGGGGAGTATCCACAGGCCATATCGGCGCTCCACCGCCTGGAGGCACTATTACGGCAGTATACCTTACCTGCATCGGATAATAGAGACCCAGATTCG
>CABMCA010000074.1 GCA_902384525.1 uncultured archaeon | reverse complement strand
CTCGTTAAGGAGTGAGAAAATAAATTAAAAGGGTCTATCCTTATCGCTTGTGACCATAACATTACGGCTTATTTCAACAACAAAGCTTGGTGCGATCTTTTTGCAAACGTGGAATATGATGATGGGATGGGAGGGATTAATTAATGGATGGGCTCTCCCCGGAGGGAAACTATTTGAATTAGTTTCCCTGTAACCAATTTTCTGTCATGATCATTGGGATTTGAAATCCTTCAGATCAAAAGCTAAATAACCCTTTTCCCTGAGCTTTTCTTTGTCTTCAATAGTTCTTCCAATAATACCAAAATATTCAACTCTGTCTTTTACTTTCCACGGAACAAATTTTGATTTCTTTTTTAAGATATCCAGAATTTTATGGGCTTCATTGAGCTTTAGCTCCTGCCACTTGCATTCGATAAAAAGAATTTCCTTTGACGTTTCATTCAGGGCAACGAGGTCGATTTCCACCGCTTTCTTTACGTCCTCGCCAGGAAAACTGCCCCACCATCTGCCTATTTTATCAAATTTGAAGGGAAGAGAGCCTGCATAATTTTTTTTCACACAAAAATCTCTTGATATGTCCTCAAAAGCTCCTCCCACAAATGCCCCATAATTCTCAGAAAATATCTTTTTTAACTCATCCACTCTCCCCTGCTCGTAATAAGATTCATAACGTTTCACAAAGGCAAACCAGAATTTCAGGAAGTTATCATTCAGCTTATATACCCCCATCCTCGATTTTCGCGGATCTTCAGTTATCGGCGTTTCCCTGCGAACAAGCTCATATTCATTTCGGAGAACGTCAAGATATCGTGAAGCTGTGCCACTTTTACCCTCAAATATGTTTGCGATTTCACCAACAGTGGTCTTCCCTGAAGCGATCGCTTCAAGAATCGAAAAATATATTTTGTATTCTCCGCCGAACTCGCTTATCAAAACTGCTTTCCCTTCGTCTTTCAAAACAGGCATTCTCTGATCGAAAAACATAGCATTTACGGCATTTTCAAAATCAAGGGTTTTTAAAAGATCTATATACTCATAATATTTCGGCACGCCGCCAAAAACTGCATAGAACTTGATAATTTCCGAAATATCCTTAACACCAATATCATAAAGAATCTGCATTACTGTGCTTATATCCATGGGAGGAAGTTTCATCATGATATCGGCGCGACCATATAGAGGGTAAGAATAATCGCCAAGTATTTTTTTCATCATGGAAAAACTTGAGCCGCTGACCAGAACTGATACATTTTTTGCTTTATGTTTATACTCATCGATCAATTTCTGAAAATCTGAGTAGATGCTCTTTTCCATATAATAAAAATTCTGGAACTCATCAAAAAAAACATATTTTTTTGTATCAAATAAGTATCTCAACAAGTCTTGTACACCAGTGAACTTTGGTATTTTTTCACTTTGTGAAAGCTCATCAAGGAATAAATCCACAGTCTTATCTTTCGGGACGAAAACGTATGCATACTCTTTGTCTGTCAAGAACTCCTGGACAAGTCGAGTTTTGCCGATTCTGCGCCGCCCATATATGACTATGAACTTAAAACCTCCAGTGGATGTGAGTTTCTTCAGCAGGGAGAGTTCTTCCTGGCGGTCGTAGAATTTAAAATTAGTATACATGGTATGTAATATACATGGTATGTATACTAATAGTTTATGCTACCATCGCCCTTTCCAGCCCTTCCATTGCGATTCTGTTTAGCTCTCTTGCCCTGTCCTCTGTTTTTCCCTCCGAGAATATCCTCACTTTTGGTTCAGTCCCGCTTGCCCTTACAAGGAACCAGCCATCTGCGTAATCCACGCGTACACCATCCATATCGGAGATCCGGTCATAATCCTTCGGTATCTCGCGCTTTAGCTTCTCAAGTATTGCATCTGTATTCGTACCTGCGGGCAGTGTCTTTGCATCCTTTATCTGGTGATATTTCGGATAAGTTGCAACAAGTTCTGAAAAAGTCATTTTTTCCTTCGATAATATCCCTGCCATCACTCCGGCAAGCATCGGTCCCTCGCGGCTCCACTCGATCAGCACTGAACCATGCTCTTCCAGGCCAACCTGCGCGCCGCATAAAAGTTTTGCCTGCGCCAGATACGGCTCACCAACAGGTGTAAATATCACTTCGGCGCCAAGGCTTCCGGCGACATCTTTTATGAGATTTGAGAATGCGATCGTCACAGCGATCTTCTTATCTTTATCTTTGCATTGCCTCAGCAAATGGTCTGCTAATATTGCGGCAGTTACATCTCCCTGTACGAATTTCCCGTTCTCATCAACAAACGCAGTCCTGTCACCATCGCCGTCATGCGCTACTCCCATATCAGCGCCTTCCCTGACCACAAGTTTCTTGAGTTTTTCAAGATTTGTATCCGTAGGTTCAGGATTTCGTTCCCTGAACATGCCGTCGTATTTACAATTGAATCTTACCACTTCAAAACCCAGGGCAAAAAGCGTTTCGGGTGTCAGTGTTGATGCCGATCCGCCCCCGCCATCAATTACTATCTTCATTGGCGCTACCGGGAACATTTTTTTAACATACTGGACAATATGGGCGCGATATCTGTCGCTTGCTCCAGTGTCATTCAATCTTTTCCCTTTTTTTGCTTTTTGTTTCAAGTCCCCAAAATATATTTTCTCAAGAGCAAGGTCTTCTTCAGGTGAAAAACCCATTCCACTTTTACTTAAACATTTCATGCCATTATATTCAGGAGGATTATGCGATGCCGTGATCATTACACCTGCATCAGCCTGCCTTCCCACTTCCAGGGATAGCGCATTCGGGGTGATGATACCCAGAGTGAGCGCATTGCAGCCCTGTTCGATAATCCCTTCGATGAGCGCTTCTTCAAGCATTGGTGAGGAGATCCTTGGGTCTTTTCCTATAGCTATTGTTTTTCCAGCACCCAGATAATCGGCAAGAGCTGCACCGGTACGTTTTGCTTTCTCAGATCCCATCCCCTCATTTACAATACCACGGAACCCGAATGTCCCGAATAATTTTTTTTGTTTCCGGATCTTTTTATATTCCTCGAATTTCGCAGTAAAATTTTCGCATGACATGCATTCGAATTTGTTTTGAATATATTAAATACTTTGATAAATTAATTAAGTAATAACTCTGGATAATTGGTATTATAAATATATGACTAAAAATAATTATGAACGAAATACAAAATAATATAACTAATATTAAAAAAATTATTAATTCCAGCAGGGATATTTCAATTCTTGCAGTTACAAAAACAAGAACATTAGATGAAATAAATTCTGCAATAAATAGTGGAATCTTCCACATAGGCGAGAACTATGTGGAAGAGGCTTATGAAAAATATCCATATATAACTTCAGCTAATGTAAAAAAACATTTCATCGGGCATCTACAGAGTAATAAAGCTAAAAGAGCAGTTGAAATATTTGATGTTATCCAAACTATCGATTCAATTAAACTCCTGGAAAAGATCGAGAGCTACGGCAAGAAAATAGATGTCATGTTCCAGGTAAATACTTCCCCGGATTCTAATTATCATGGAATTTATTTTGAAGAATTTGATGATTTTTACAAAAATGTCCTGGAATTACAACTTCAGAATATAAACATTACAGGTCTTATGACCATTGCATCAAAGAATGATCCCAGGACTTGTTTTAAAAGACTTTTTAATATTAAACAAAAAACAAAACTGGATGTGTTGTCTATGGGAATGAGTAATGATTATAAAATAGCTATTGAAGAAGGCGCGACGATGATCAGGTTAGGCACAAAAATATTTGGAAATCGAAAAATCAACAAATAACTAATGAATGAAGTAGATGTTTTAACAATGCTCTTATAATCTTTTGAGTATATGGAGAATTTGATGGAAGATCTATCAACGATAATAAATAAAGTACAGTCATCGGAGGAACTTGATTTTGATGACGGTTTGCTTCTTATGAGATCAAGGAACCTGTCACTTATCGGTGCACTTGCTGACAATGTCCGGAAAAAAACAGTTGGAGATCACGTCATGTTCGTTACGAACTGCCATATTAATTATAGTAATGTATGCAACTCAAAATGCAAGTTCTGTGCATATTTCAGGGAAGAAGGACAAAACGGAGCTTTCACACTGAGTATTGATGAGATAATGGAAAAGGCAAAAAAAGCTAAAAATAGTGGGGCAACTGAGCTTCATATTGTCGGATCACTTAATCCCGGACTGCCATTTGAATACTACGAGGAGATCCTTTTAAAGATCCATGAAAAATATCCTGCCTTTTCTTTGAAAGCATACACTGCTGTTGAGATCGCACATCTATCCCGGATATCCGGAATGAGTGTAAGGGAAGTATTATTGCGCCTTAAAAAAGCCGGGCTCACAGGTCTTCCGGGAGGCGGGGGGGAGATATTCAATGAAAAAACAAGAAAACAGGTATGTCCGGATAAAATTAGCGGCGAAAAATGGCTTGAAGTTATGGAAACAGCACACGGCCTGGGAATAAAAAGCAATGCTACTATGCTTTACGGTCATATCGAGACCCATGAGGACATTGTTGATCATATCCTGAGGATAAGGGAATTGCAGAAAAAAACACACGGATTCCAGGCATTCATACCATTAAGATTCCATCCCGACAATACTTATCTTTCAAAAAACGGTATCGTGACAGAAGGACCAACAGGATTTGATGACCTGAAAACGATCGCTGTCGCGCGTCTTTTATTAAATGGATATATAAATAACATAAAAAGTTACTGGGTAATGCTGGGTGAAAAAATGTCACAGATCGCCCTTGCCTATGGCGCTAACGACATCGACGGCACGGTCATGGAAGAACGTATCACGCATGCAGCAGGAGGTGCTGCGCCTGAGTATATGCCAAAGGACAGGCTCATTTATTTGATCAGAAATGCGGGAAGAATACCTGTTGAGAGGACTTCCAGTTACGAGATAATCCGGGAATATTAGGGAATATTAGGGAATATTTACAGTCCTGCCATTATCTTACATGGAAATCAATATGTTAAAAGTGACCGTATATTCAAAAAAAGAATGTCATTTATGCGAGATCGCAAAAGAGGAACTTGAGGTTATCAGGCGTGAATTTGATTTTTGCTTGGAGGAAGTAGATATTGAAAAGGATGCACTTGCTTATGAAAAATACAAACATCTGATACCAGTTGTGGAAGTAGATGGCAAGATCATTTCAAGTGGAAGAGTGGACAGAAAAAAATTAACAGCCTTGCTTAAGCCGAAGTATCAACTTCAATGAATATTGGTATAATACCTATTATTGCACCCAGGCCAAAAAAAAACAGGGCAATATAATAATTGCCCTTTGATACATTATCTATACTCACTGCGAGAAGGATCAGGCCAATGAATTTAGATAATGTATCTATCTTATTATGTTTTGATATTGGTAGTTTCATCAATGGTGTACAATACTAAAGTATGTGAAATACAGAATTCCAAGGAGTGCTATAACACCCATGGCAACTGCGAATTTTCTTTTCCTGATATCACTTGACGGGTTCCTGTCAATGAAGGGTACCAGGAATAAAAGACCATACCACAATACCATAGGTAAAGTCACACCGATCACTTTTGCTTCGATTGGCCCGATATTCCATGTCCAGAATTTGAGGAACCCGAAGACATAAAGGAAATACCATTCAGGATAAATAGGCGTTGGTGTGTTGAATGGGTCAGCCGGTTGAAGAAGTCCTGCCGGGTAAAGCGAGGCCATCAATATCAGGCTTCCTGCAATAAGGCACATCACAACGACTTCACGAAGCAGGAAATGCGGGAAAAATGGAAGTCCGCGTATCCTGACAGGTTCATGTCGTTCTTCTTCTACCTCATGCTTTTCAATTTCTATCAATGACATATCAGAGCCTCCCTGAAATTCCCTGTATCCTGACCATGGCAAAATGCATTAACAGGAGAATTGCAATGGTTATGGGAAGGATCATTACATGTATGGCAAAGAACCTTGTCATTGTTTCAGCACCGATGTCTGTCCCCCCCATTAGTATTAGGGATATATACTCACCTATGATCGGTATCGATCCTGCGATACCGGTTCCTATTTTTGTGGCCCAGAACGAAAGCTGGTCCCATGGTAGAAGGTATCCTGAGAAACCGAAAGTAGTAGTGATCAAAAGGAGTGTTACACCAACAACCCAGTTCAATTCCCGCGGTTTCTTATATGCGCCCATAAAGTAGATCCTCATCATATGAAGCATTACTGCGGCGATCATAGTGTTTGCAGCCCAGTGATGAAGGCTTCGTATCAGGCTTCCCATAGGGACAGCAATCATGATATTTTCAACGCTTTTATATGCTTCCAGTGGCGTGGGCTTATAATACATTGCCAGGAATACTCCCGTGCCAACAAGTATAAGGAAACACAGGAAAGCAATTCCTCCAAGACAGTACAATGGATTTGTCACTGCATACTCTGGAGCAGGATGCTTGATTATTGGAGTGAGTAATTCTTTTAACTTAAACCTGTCATCGAACCATTTGAATATCTTATCTTCAAGCTTCATAAATCACCTCACGCAGCTCCGGCATAGAATGAAATGGTCTTCACATAGGCAGGATCTTTCCATGCGAGTGCATATACTGCTCCTTCTTTCACGACTACATCAATTGCCGGGAGAGGGGATGGGGGCGGTCCTGAAACTACGGCGCCTGTATTTGGATCAAATTTGCCCAGATGACAGGGGCAGATAATTAGATTGTCCGGAGGGCTCCAGGAAGCGATACATCCAAGATGGGTGCATACAGATCCAAAAGCCCGAAAACCAGCAGGCATATGCAGGAGTACAGAGGCCTTTCCGTTAAACATGAATTTCCGGACACTTCCTGTTGGAACTTCATCTACATTTGCGATTTTTATTTCAACATTTTCTCCTTTTGCAGCAGTCGCAGGCCAGAGGTATTTCAATATCGATGCTATGGCCCCTCCTGCAAAGAATAATGCAACAAGTCCCATTAAAATTTCAGTAAGCTTCCTTCTTGTAATTGTAAAAGTAATTTTATCTTCCATGTTCTCACTCCAGTGTTGTAACGTATTCATCCTGCAACAGCCCTTTAACATATAGATAAATGATAGCTGCCAGGTCAAACAGGAGATATGCGAATAGCTTTCCTACATCTTCCATGAATTGTCTTGTTGATGAGATCTGTGCATCACTGGATAAGATCTTCCAGAAAATCATACCCGTTATTGCGGTTGCGATCAGTGCCAATATAATTATTAATGCAAAAGCGATTTGCGACCATAAGCCTTCTTTTTCAGGCCCGTATTCAATTTTCTCAATATGCATGATTCACCTCACAACCTTATTACATAAACTATGGCAAGCATGAGCAGGAGAATCGCCAGTACCCGCAGTCCTACGTCCCATGTTGTCATATGAACTCCTATCTCGATCTCCTTTTGAGGTTGAGGGGTTGGTGTTGCTATAGGTGTTGGAACATAACCCTGGAGAGAATGATTATTGGTCGCATAATAAACACCTGCATCGTTGAGTTGCGGCGGACCATCTCTTGCATGGCAATATGGGCAATTCCTGCTTTCCTTTACGGCATATTCGGGTCTCGCCGAAGTAAAAGAGGGTACAAACAGTAAGAGTACTAATGCAATCAGTAAGATTATCTTATTTATTCGTTTTTTGTTCATGCTATTTTCACCTCTTTTATCTCCTTCTATGCATCAACAGGTATATTGAAATTATTCCTGCCAAGGATAATATTATTTCGAACCCGGGAGTTGAAGGCTTTGCCGGCGGGAACCCCGAGTCTGCCTGTGAAGCCCTGGCATGCGTAATACCGGTATCTGTCACATTCTGAAAGTTGGGAAGGTTAAAACTATGCCAGAGTATGGGAAGATTATCCCTGATGGCTATCGCAGCGTCAAGTTCTTTTTGTGCGGCTGTGACATCTTTTCCCTGTTGTTTTGCCTGTTTTACGTCTGCATCTGCGATCCTTATCTCGTTCTTTAGCTTATCAGCATTATTGATTGCATTCACAGCTTGCTCCGGCACATCAGGGGCAATATTCATATCAATATTATGGCAGCTGCTGCATAAATCCTGGAATTGACTGGCATTTAGCACCTTGAATTCATGTGGCATATGGCATGTATCGCACGAAGGGGCTTGTTTTAACGCCTTTAAATTCTGATAATGTAGAGATTCCTTGAACTGGTTCAATTCATCTTTATGGCATTTGCCGCATGTATCGGGCACATTCCTGTAAAACACCGAACTGTTGGAATCAGATGACCGTGAAACCCCAATATGGGCTACCTCTTTTACATCAGAACTTGTATTACCACCATGACAATTATCGCATGTGACATTGAACATGGCATGTTTGGAATTTGTCCACTGCTCGTAATTGCTTTTTGCAATCTTATCAATAGTAGTTACATGGCACTCAAGAGAACATGCTACATCTCTCTGTAAATGTTTTATTCTTATATCATTAAATTCTTTTTCTGTCTCATTGAAAGCTGTAAGTTTTTCATGGCAGTTCAGGCATGAATTGTCTGCCGCATGAACTGGTGCGGCAAACAGGGCTAATAAATATATAAAACCAGCTAATATTATCGTTTTTGTAGTCATTCAATCACCTTTCTTGATATATTATTCATTATGATAATTCAATGCCGTTTTAATAGATATGCTGCGAGGATACCCGATACCATCAGGAGCACTTCGAATCCGGGCGCTTTTGTGGGCACTGTCCCTGCGGTTTCAACTGGCATTGCTTTTTCCGCATTCTTTGCATCAGTTAATCCTTTCTGTACTTCCGTATCAAAGTAAGTCAAATTGAACCTGTGCCAGACAGAAGGAGTATTCTTAAGTATGGTATTTGCTGATTCAAGCTCTGATTCGGCTACCGTAACATCCTTTCCCATTGCTTTTGCTGCAAGGACAGAGCTTTTTGCCGTTGCGACCTCAAGCTGCAATTCTTTCGCAGAAGAGAGGGCATTTTCAGCTCTTTTAGGCACGGTGGGATTTATACCTGTGATGTTATTATGGCAATTGCTGCAGAAATCCTCGATTTCGGATGCTGTTAAAACCCGGACGCTGTGCGCCTGGTGACATGTGATACAAGCAGGTGCAGGTCCTTCCTGGTTGGATTCCAGCCTCTTGAAATGCTGTGAGTTCTTGAATTGGTCAAGCTCTGCCATATGACATTTGCCGCACATTTCCGGAGTATTGGCGCGTTCAAGACTTAGGTTTGAAATACCATTATGGGCTTCCTGCTTCAAAACCTTTGACGGGTTCCCACCATGACATTTTTCACATGTTACTTCAAAAAGAGCATGAGTGGATATTGACCACATGGCATAAGTACTGGCAGTTGATTTATTGAGCTTATCCTCATGGCAAACGATTGAGCATGAAATACCGCTTTCGAGGTGCTTGATGCGAATATCGATGAATTGCCTTTGTGATTCTGAACTAAAAAGCAATTGGCGGTGGCAGTCTGCACATGAGTTATTAGGTAAATCAGGCGCTTTTGACGCTGCTGGTTGAATTACCTGCAAAGCTATAAGCACAAAAATCAATCCTATAATTATTTTTGAAACGTTTTTTTCTAGCATATAAAACCTCTTTTCATCACCATCATCATTATTAAAATTATTAATAATGATATATGCTGTTAGTTTAATCTGCAAAATACTTAAACTTATCCTTCAAAATATTATATTAATTTAAAGATGAAATAATATAATTTCAATCTTTCAGCTCTCTTCTTCTCTCGCTCCTGTACTCATCCACTAGCGATTTTAGCCATTCTTCTTTTGCTGTCACCCTGCGCTTTTGTGCTTTTTTGTTCCAGTCTTCTATTGCATTTCTCATATCATCAGGATCGATAACAGCAAGCTCTTCTGTTGAATCAAACTGGATATTCACATCCTTTGCCCTTAAAACAGGCACACCAAGGTTAAAAAGCTCTTCTTCTGCAGCATGCGACATATCATTGCAGATGATGATCGCCCGCACACCGAGGTTAGCAAGCATTTTAGCGGTAATTGTACCTCCGCCGCTTGAATCTTTCAACAGGATGATATCATCCTTTTTTATTCCCACAGTTTCCCGGGTTTTAAGGATGCTATCTTTAGTAAAAGAAAATATTATTTTCACAGGAAGAACACGGCCGCTTATTTCAAGCCTTCGTACCCTTTTCAGTTTATGAATCCTTTCATTTAACTCGGAAATTTTCCTGTTTTTCTCAGATATCTTATTCTGGAGGCGCTGGATATCCATATCACGGATTTGTATTGTTTTATCTTTTTTTAGTTTTTTGTATATATCTGAACGCTGCTTTTTTATCAGCTCTTCTAATTCCCGGATATTTTCATCCCTGAGACCAAGTTCTTTTTCCAAAAATTCCTGTTTTGTCTTCATTTCATTGATTATGTCTTCATATTTCCGGATGGATTCCCTCAAGTGAAATGCTTCTTCATCTCTTTTTTCAGGAACTACCTGGATATGAGGCTCTTTGGTTTGAGTTCTTGTCAATCCTGAGATCACAGCTTCCACAGATTTTCCTCTCACGACCTGCGCTATCGCTTCGCTGGCATCCACTCCCGGAGGTATCTTTTTTTTGATCTGTTCGAACTTATTCTTGTTTTTGCGATAAAACGATACAGCAGCGGCAATAGCATCACGTTCATGATTGTTTGAATAACCATACGGAGTTGCAAACTCGATCTTATCTCCAGCCGAGAGTACCTCAAAAGGAGAGCTTGATACGGCATTAAACGCCCTCCTGATCTTTTCAACGGCATTGGGGGCAGGGAATACATCGCTTGCTATAACAAGCGGCCTTCCTTCCTGTGCGATCATTTCAATAACTTCAGGTATCGAAATAGTCCTTGAACTATGGATTTTTCGCAATTCGCCATCAAGTGTAAGAACCGCAACAGCTGTCGTAGTGCCAGGGTCGATCCCCACGATGATATAATCTCTTTTTTTCACTTTAAGCGGCTTAAAAACCAGGGAATCGCGTTCTATACCTTTTACACTCACCTGCACATCCCCGTATTTTCCCGAACCGATATGTATCTGGTTTCTTGGTGCATCCACAATGAATTCGGCTTTTGAATAGCCTCCGAACCTCTCTGTTATATCCTGGGAAAATGTGAATCCCCTGGTTTTTAAGAGTTCATTCAGAGAATCTTCGATCTCCCTTGCTCTTTGCCTGACATACCCATGCATTTTGCGCCTGTACCTGTTCTGGCTCCATCCTCCCCTTCCTGGTGAGCGCCCCCTGCTGACCTTGACGATCGTTTTATCTTCAAATGCCGACACCTCATAACCTACACCCATTTGAGAAAGCTGCGCACATATCAGAGCTTCTGCATTAGGGTCAAACCTGTTAAAGGACAGTCCCTGCTGGCGGGCTAGTTTTGTAAGTGGTAAAAGTTGCTCACCCCCTGTGACCTGGATAAGTTTCGTATCAGGAGGTAATTTCTCAAGAAACGAAATGAGGTCATGCTTATCTGAAACTAATTCATATATGTTATCAACAGCGATCAACGATGGTTTTTCTTTCCAGACCATTCGCATGAATTTATGGAGGCTTACCATTTTGTGATGCTCGACATCCACATTCTTGAGTATCACCACGGCATAGGCTGGTTTTTCTCTTGCATGTAGAGAACCTTTAGCAATATCTATACCAAAAATTATTTCCGGCATGATTCAGGTTATAATATTGTTAATAATCTCGCCGATATCTCTTTTGATCCTGTATTTACGGTTAAAATATGATAATACATTATCAATATCCCTGTGAAGCAACTGCTGTGCATTCGGATGAGTTGGTTTGATGAATTGGGGCCAATCGATGATCTCACACCCTGCGGGATTAACAAAGATATTAAATTCACTCAAGTCACAATGGATAATCCCGAGTTCGTATGCTTTCTTTATCTGTCTCAATATCTCATCCAGATACCAGTCAGGTTCATCAAGCCTGGTATGCGCAAGCTGCTGCCCAAGTGCTTTTGACATCACGATCCCATGCCTGTTATGATCTATCGGTTCAGGAACGCTGACTTTCGGATAAAGAGCGACAAGGGCATCATATTCTTTTTTAGCTGCAAGACGTGCAGCATATAACCAGGAAAGATGCCGCCTTTCCCCGATAGTTTCTCTTTTTGTCCTGACATGCCTGAAACTCATTTTTCCTTCCCTGTGGAGTTTAATTATAACATGCCGGTCAATGATGCCGCCTGTAGCTTCATACACTTCCGATTCTTTCCCCCTCCCGATTATTTCACCCAGAGCATTCACATATCCACGCTTCACGAACGCATTCAGTGCAAGCAGGTCGTATGCTTCAAAGTATATCCTGTACCCTTCATAAGCCTGGACATTCCTTTGAATAAGCTTGTTTTGTGCCAGGTTTGAGAGAATATATTCCACTTCTTTCCTGTCAAATATCGTAAAATTCACGATCTCTTCTATTGGAACCCATTCATGGAATTTCATCTGGTTTTCGATGGCAACAAGAACACGAAATTCCTTGTTCGTGATAGAAAGAAATATTTCCGGAATATTTTCAAGCATTATTTACTATATTATACTGCTGACTATAAAAAAGGTTAATAAAAAACAAAAAAGAAGGGATATTACCTTCTTTTTCCTCCTCCTCTTTTATCTCTTGAATGCCTGCCACGGTCCCTGCCTCCGCGACCTCCACCCGAACCGCCTCTACCCCCTCCGAATCCTCCTCCTCCGCCATAGCCTCCGCCGCCGCTACCGTACATGCTGCCATAACCTCCGCTTCCCCCGCGGCCGCCGCCTCCGCCGCCACCGCTGTATCCTCCGGTGCGTCTTGGCCTGTCTGGCATTTCCACATGCTTATCAGACATATTAAGTTCAGTATTGACTTCAACAACCGGTTCTTCTGACAATAACATCTTCCCGTATTTTCCTATGTTCAATCTCATGGAATTCCTTACTACGGAAATATAACCATTCTGGATCGAGATGCTGTCTCCTGCTGCAATTTTGCCGATCTGGTCATCCCATAAGGATAATAAGATGCTTCCTGTCGCATCTGCAACTTTTACTTCACAGACTCGTTTATCACCATATTGTGATTTTATGTCCTTGACCTCTCCTATCTCAATTACTTTTAGAGTGGCGTTAACATTCTTTGAATTCTCGGTCATATCCTTTACATTAAAATTTGTAGGCGTCGTTTCCATTGTAATACCTTGTTTATATTTTAACTTCCTGCATCACTTTTCCCAGATGTAATTCACCTGTATTTTAAGTCAGAAGAAGTAAATATTAAATTGTAAACGTAGTTGATATACTTTCTGCATAAT
>CABMCA010000073.1 GCA_902384525.1 uncultured archaeon | reverse complement strand
TTTTATGATTAAGAATCTGCCACATACAACACAATTTTGTAGTTCAGGTTTATAGATAGTTATACTCCCCATATATAGTAGAACTACTCTTTGAATATATATGCTAATTGGTTATAGAAGCTATGGTTCAATCTCTTATAAACATCATATTCTGTCAATACAATGGCTCCAAATCCAAGAAGAACAATTACAAAATGAATAAATCCCCCAATAATTGGCAGATTTATACCTATAACCACTATAATTAAACCTAAAGCCATGGCTAATACCCTGGACTTCGTTTCTTGTTTCAATTTTCTTAATACATATTGTCCAACCCAGAGCCCAACATAAATTCTACTTATATAGAATAATATGATATAAATAACTAATAATATCAGACCCAGGGGAATTCCAATTATAGTTATTAGAAGTAATATTGCAACAACGGGCGTGACTATAAGGACCAGGAGTCCCCACAATAGATTTTTTAACGGCTTAACTGAAATATTGTCTGAAATTTTTTGAGTTAATTCAGGAGCGAATATCAGGGATATTATTCCGATCAATAAAAGCCATAAATATCCTATTATTTCACCAGGTAACCTTGACATGAAATTTTCCCTTTGTACCGGGATTTCTTTGTAAGTAGTCGTTCCTGAAACAATTCCTGAAATTTCACCCTGCCGGGGGGCCGTATATTCCAGATTTCCACCTATGGTTGCGCCAGGAGAGAGCTTGATATTATTACCTATTCTAACAGTCACATTTCCTTTCGTAGCACCATTCATTTCCATATTGGAAGCTCCTCCATTGATATTTCCATTCACAGTACCATCAATGGTAGCAGTTTCGGCACCCAGTGTTAAATCCCGGGCTATCCTCGCATTTTTCTCTAAAACAAGATTCCCGGTAAAGACAAGAACATTATCCCCGACATCCCCACCTATTCTAACTACGCCACCAGCCGCCTTGATATCATTCGTGACTTTCCCGGTAACGATTATGGAACCTCCAGCCGCAATGATCCCGCCATTTATTGTTCCAGTGACTCTTATTTCAGAACCAGCAGCAATAAGATCACCGTTGATAATGCCGTCTACTGTTATCGAATTTCCTGCAAAATAAAGGTCATCATTTACTACTTCATCTTTCATGATAACGAGTTTATCCCCTGACCTGAATTCCGAAGCACTGGTAATTGAGGGAAAAATGATAACAGAAATGAACAAAATGATTAATATTTTTAAGAGAAACTTTGTATTCATACCACTCACAATGGTGTATGTTTGTAAGTCTATTCTCATAAATGTTGCTACCGATAAATATTAGCATTGATATTAAGATAAGTAAAGGCTATGGTCAAAATTTTAGTTAAAAAAAGAATAGCTACAGGAAAAATAGCTGAAAAATTGGAAAAAATAGCAGCCTGTTCACAAGGGGTTTGCATACCTATAGCCGCTCCTAATGGTGATTTTGCTTTTGATACTACGGAAGATATTAAAACATATTGGGATTCTTTAACAGAGTCAAAACAAAAATCCATTATTAAAAAATATGTAGAGGGAAATAGTGGCCTGGAAGATATCATTGAAGAAGAAATGAATAAGCATTAACTACTTCTCAATCTTCAAAAATCTCGCATTTATGGCAACGACCACCGTGCTTGCTGCCATAAGTCCGGCGCCCATTGCAGGGCTAAGAAGTATCCCCCAATTATACAGCACTCCTGCGGCAAGAGGAATGGCAAATGCGTTATAGCCTGTTGCCCATATAAGGTTCTGGACCATTTTTCTGTATGTTGCTTTTGCAAGATCGATTATTGCCACTGTATCAAGCGGATCGCTCCTTATAAGGATTATATCAGCCGTTTCCACAGCTACGTCCGTTCCAGCGCCGATGGCAATACCTACATCTGCCTGGGCAAGCGCCGGGGCATCGTTCACACCATCACCTGTCATGGCTACGACCAGGCCTTTGGACTGGATCTCTTTTACTTTTGCGGCCTTTTCATGTGGCAGGACCTCTGCAAAATATTCATCAAGCTCCAATTCATCAGCTACCCATTTTGCCACCTGTTTGTTATCCCCTGTCAGCATTATGCATTTTACACCCATTTCCCTGAGCCTCGAGATCGCCTTTTTCGATTCCGGCCTTATGATATCAGCAAGGGCAATGGCGCCTTTTAGCTCTCCATCTATCAACATGAACACCACGGTCTTTCCCTGAGACGAGAGCTTCTCAATTCGTTCATCCGTAACTGGAATATTCTGTTCCCGAAGATACCCGGGACTTACAACCTTTACATCCCTTCCGTTAACCCTCCCTTCTGCACCTTTGCCTGGAATTGATTTGAACCCCTCAACAGGAAAAGCATCCCCGGATGACGAGACGATCCCTTTTGCAATGAGATGTTCGGAATTTGCCTCCACTGACGCAGCGTATTTTAGAAGTTCTTTTTCATCACCACTCCCTGAAAAAATGATAGTATCAGTGACCCCGAATTTTCCTTCGGTGAGCGTTCCGGTCTTATCAAATATTATAGCCTGGATTTTCCTTGCCCTCTCAAAGGCAGCACGATCCCGTATCAAAAGACCGTTCCTTGCAGAGATGGCGGTCGAGACCGCAACCACCAGAGGAACAGCAAGCCCAAGCGCATGAGGACATGTGATCACCATCACAGTGACAGTCCGCTCAATTGCAAAGGCAAAATCCGCTTTCATTATATAGAACCATACAAAAAGGGTTATAGCCCCTCCCACGATAGCTATTATTGTTAACCACACGGCTGCGCGGTTCGCCAGATCCTGTGTTCTTGACTTGCTCTCCTGCGCTTCTTTAACAAGCTTGATCACCTGTGAAAGGAATGAATCCTCTCCTGTTTTGTTGACCTTCGCAGTGATCGACCCTTCGCCGTTTATCGAGCCTCCTATGACTTTGGCACCCACATTTTTATAAACAGGCTTCGACTCTCCTGTTAGCATAGCCTCATTTACTGATGTCTCGCCATCTACCACAATGCCATCGGCGGGGATCTTTTCTCCAGGCTTGATAAGGACACTGTCATTCACCATCAGTTCGCTTAATGGAATATTTTTTATACTGCCGTCAGACATGAGTTTATGTGCATCAGAGGGCATCAGCCTTGCCAGTTCTTCAAGAGCCTTTGAAGCGCCCATGACAGACTTCATCTCTATCCAGTGGCCGAGAAGCATAACATCTATTAGTGTTGCCAGTTCCCAGAAAAATACCATGCCTCTCAGGCCAAATACAACAGCACTGCTGTAAACATAGGCCGTGGTGATCGCTATGGCGATTAGAGTCATCATTCCAGGACTTGCTGATTTCAGTTCATCAAAGATACCTTTAAGAAATGGATACCCGCCATAGAAGAAGACTATGGATGAGAGCGCAAAGAGGACATATATATCCCCGGGAAAACTGACAATTTTCTTAATATCCAAAAATTCCTGGATCAGGGGAGAGAGTAAGAGTATAGGGATGGTAATAATAAATGATATCCAGAACCGCTTTTTGAAGTCCTCGAGCATCATGGAATGATGATCATGGTGTGTGTCCGGCTTTTTCATTTCATGGGATGTATGCCCCGCATGGCTATTACTGGTAATATGATGATCTTTTCCCATTCCTTACCTCTTTAATCGACAAAATTAATTAAACAGAATCCCACTGTAATTTATTATTTCGTAGAATCAAATAACTATCGCTTTAAAAGATTGGAAAGGAGATTGGGTAAAAGTAAAAGTTCAATATTTCACACCTTCCAGCTTCATAAATACCCAGGGAACAAAAAAAACTGAAGAAAATCCAAGTGCAGCGTATTTAATATATGCAAAAACAGGAAATGCTAAGGACAATATCTCTGAAATTAAGTAAATCGAACCTAAAATTAAAATGCCGATAAATGCCCTTTTAATCTTTTGTTTCTTATTTTTCACATCAGGAAATCTGATCTTTTCCTCCTGTAATAAATAACCAGCTCCTACGGAAGCCATTAAAAGCCCTAATTCAATCTCTTCTTTCAAAAGACCTCCCTGAAAAGTTGTTATTAAAACAGGTATTATCGGAAGAAATAAAGCAATAAGATATTTTGAATTGCAGCTTTGTTCATTGAATATTTTGAGGATTCCCGGCTCTCCCCTGTATGAAATAAACGCGACCATGAGACCAAAAATAATACCCCCGACCACATCACCCGGATAATGGACGCCAAGATATAACCGCGATACTGAAACAAGGATTACTGCAACAGCGCCAATTATGATGATCCGGGTTCTTTTGCTTTGCAACCCCAGGTAACCCCAGAATCCTGATGAGACCTGCGCGTGACCGCTGGGGAATCCGAAGTCATTTTCTGTGACTTTATGAAGATAAGCTGGTGGTCGTGGCATACCGAACAGGTTCTTGGCAAGAAGTGCTGTGTATGCAGAAAACATAATTATATACATAGCCCTGATGCCTGTTTTCTTGTTAAGGCACCAGAATATGAGCGATGCAAAAAATATATAGACCGGCTGGCTGAGAACATTAGTTATAACCCTGAATGACGTATCAAGTAAAGGAGTACCAGTATCACGAAAAAATATATTGATATTTTCGTTGAAAAGGAACTGAACAGGGTCTGACACCATATCTTAAAACCAGAATAGACGGATTAAGAAAGCAATCCGCACATACTACAACCCTTATATTCAAGTGATATATTAACCGCAGATGAATGCGGATAAACGCAGATTGATATCTGCGTTCTGCTGATTATTTATGATCCTTTTACAATAGCTTTAGGTGAGCGGGCTATCTTCTTGCGCTTTGCGCCTTCAGAAGTATATCGCTGCATCGGGCCGGGGCGCTTGTGGCTGAGTTCGGCTTCGGGGACCATTATTATGTTCCCTTTTCGTCCTTTGACTCTGCCCCATTTTGTTATACCTGTTTTTCCCATGAAATTTATATCCTCCAATGATTTAGTTTGGCTTCAGAATACTTCCGTTTATTCATAAACCTTTCCCCGTTTCAATTCTCTTCTTTATCATGTACATTTGCACTTTCTTGGCTTTTGCCTGGTGAAGAACCCTGTCAAGACCCTCTCTAACAAGTGTTTCTATCTTGATGTAGCCCCTATCGGCTGCGTCCTGCAAGAGCTCAAGACCGAGTCCTGTTCGCGCAAGTACCGTCGTGTAACCTTCATTTTATCCCACGCTTCCGAATGAAAGGTCGGACTTCTCAGCTGTCAGGTCTGTGCATACGGTGCATGAGCCGCTTCGGAGATGATCAAGTTCACTTAAAGGGAATGTGGCAGAAGACTCCGATCTGATTATGAATTTTCCTTTCCTGATCTTCATTTCCCTGATGGAAGACAGGGGAAAACCTTTCTGCTCGATAAATGTTTTCAAACCCGGATAATCAAAGGTGTCCATGCAGAATAGCCCGAGCTTCAGGATGTTCGCCCTCATGAACATATGAAGTAACCCATAGGGTGAGTTCTGCATTTTATGAACGGCATCTATGTTGCAGGACGGACCTACAAAACCTATTGAACGGGAACCTCTTTTTATTGCGCTCATTAACGATTCCATTGTGAGTGAATGAACATAGATCGAACCACTTCCGCGCAAAATATCATCTCTTGTCTGGGCAACGATCGGAACAGGTTTCCATGGTTCCTCATCGCTTTTTACAGTAACTATGGCACTGTCTATCAGTCCTTCTTCCAGCGCATAGAGCAGCATGGATGTCACAACCCCGCCGTCCTGTCCTTTTACTTCGGAAAGTAAAGATTTTGCAGTGAAGGCATCACGCACATTCCCGATCAGGCTTGATTCCGTGGTAATGGTTCGAGGGCACTGGTTATAGCATACACCGCATGCGGTACACGGCCCTTTGAGTGCGGGCTTGCCATTGACCACTGACAAAACTTCACAGCTTGCCACACATGCCCCACAAAGAGTACAGATGCCAGGTTCTATGATCTCGCGCCTTAACTTTGCGAATGATATCTTTTCTTTGTCTTTTAGTGAACGCCGCACCCGGATCACACTTTTGTCAAGCTCATCGAATTTCTTCTTGCAATTCTCGGAGCAAAAATAATAATCTTTGTTTTTGTAAACTGATTTGAATGCCGTTTTTTCATCAACAGTGGTTTTGCAGATAGGGTCAATTGCCATCAGGCATATCTTTGATCGTGTTGGTTAAAATGCTTTGCGTAGCTTTGTTCACAAAGGTCTTTTGTTTATTACCAGCCAGTTAGCCAATTTTATTTTCGACGTCATATTCATCAAAAATTTCTCCAACAAGTTCTTCCAGTATATCTTCAATAGATATCAATCCGATAACTTTCTTATTGTCGTCCACTACTACTGAAATATTCATTTTCTTTTGCTGGAGTTCTTTCATGATCGGATAAATTTTTCGCCCACCTTTCACGATCAGGGTCGGGCGCAAAACCTGATAAACTTTTATCCAGTTCAGCTCATGATCACTGAACTTCAGGAAATCTTTTGCATACACCATCCCGGTGATGTTATCAAGCGTTTGTTTATAAACAGGTATCCTTGAATGACCGGATTCATTAATTAAAGCAAGCGCAGTATCGAGAGTATTTGATTCCTCAATGCAAGCCATTTTTTCAAGCGGGGTCATCACTTCTGTTGCTTTTGTGTCAGATAATTCAAAAACGTTGTGTATTATCTCCCTTTCGTGTTTCTCGATCGTCCCTTCCTTTTCCCCGACTCTTAGCATAATTTTAATTTTTTCTTCAGTGACGCAGGGATGCTGCACACGTTCTTTTCCGCCAAAGCGCACGATCAGGAAATTTATGGATTCAGTTAAAATCCAGACAAGCGGACTTAAGATAAATATCACCGTTCGTATGGGCTTTGCTATATGCAATGCTATCGATTCTGGATGTCTTGAAGCAAGCGTTTTAGGAAAAACCTCTCCAAAAACAAGGATGAACATAGTCATCACCGCTGTAGCTATTGCGATCCCGCTGTCTCCAAAGGTATGAAGCGCTGCGTCTGCTGCCAGCACGGAAGCGCTGATGTTGACGATATTGTTGCCTATCAGGATCGCGGTCAGGAACTGTTCAGGATTTTCAAGCAGTTCTAATATTACTGTTGCATTTTTATTCCCTGTATCTGCAAGGTGCCGGACCCGTATTTTATTTGTTGAGATAAGTGCTGTCTCTGAACCGGAAAAAAAGGCAGACAGCACAACCAATATCGATATAATTGATATTTCAATTGCTAACGGGAAATCCATCAATTATTTGACCTTTTTTCCATTTAATTTAAATAACTCTGAAACCGTATCCAGGAATTTTTCATCATCATGCTCCGCTGCATTCCTGAGGATCTTTGTTGGTTCGGCAAGGATCTGTTTGGCAAAAGAATTTGTCATATCATCCAGGACTTCACGCTCTGTATCCCCTATCGTGTGTCTTGACTTGAGCTTGTTTATTGCCGTTTCTCGCTCCTGTTCCCGGATTTTCTCAACTTTAGAATAAAGAGCTGATATAATATTGTCCGCCATCTGGCGCTTGTACTGTCGTTTAAGAAGAGACAATTCTTCTTCTATAATGATCTCCGCTTTTTTTGCTTCAGCCCTTCGTTTATCAAGGTTTGCCTCGCTGATACTTCTTAAACTGTCGATATTATGAAGGCTCACACCCGGCAGATCCCCTGTACTGCTTTCGATATTCCTGGGATTGCCAATGTCTACGAGCATGATATCCTTTTTTCGTTTTTCCAATAGTCTTGACATTATTTCTTGTGTTAAGACAAAATGAGGCGCCTTGGTGGCGCTGATTACAACATCTGATTTAGGGATATATTCTTCCATTTTCTCATACGGCACGGCTTCACCATTCAATTCACATGCCAGGTTCTGTGCTTTATCAAATGTCCTGTTAGCCACGTAAATAACCTTGATATCCTTATTAGCAAGCGCTTTTGCCACAAGTGTTCCCATCTCTCCTGCACCTATTACCATTACTGTTTTTCCAACAAGTCCGCCTAATTCCTTTTCAGCCAGTTCCACTGCTGCTGAACCAATAGATACCGAGCCTTTGTTTATCCCGGTCTCATTCCGGGTACGCTTTCCAACCTGTATCGACTTATTGAACGCAGTATCAAGGACCTTTCCAACGGCTCCTGCTTTCTTTGCCATCTGGAACAATTCTTTTACCTGCCCGAGTATCTGGTCTTCACCCACGATCATCGATTCAAGACCAGATGTCAGGCGCAAAAGATGCCTGAGTGACTCTTCATGGTCAAGGAAATCAATGATCCTTGAAGAGACTTTCATATGTTTTGCAAACTCAAAAAGCACTTTGCTTCCTTTTGGCGAAACAACATAAACTTCAACACGGTTGCAGGTCTTAAGTACAGCGCATTCTTCCACAAGTTCATGTGACTTAAGATGCACCAGAAGCTGGTCTATGCCGCCATGCCATGCGCCTTCCATTTCTACTATTGTCGCTTTGGTATGAGTAATTAGCATGCTTGATATTTCTGTCATTGATTGTCCCTGTTTTATGTTCGTTTTACCTTATATGCTTCGATGCAGTAATAAATGCTTTTTCATATGATTCTTCGAATCCTTTCCATACATCATTGTCATTAATTATGTTCCAAAGGATTACTTTACGTTTTTTCTGTTCATCCACAGAGGATTTCAATATTTCCCTGATTTCATTTTGAAGCCTTGACATTTGTGCAAATTCAGGTGTTATCACTTCTTCAACTTTTTGGCGAATATATTTTGAAAGGGCAGGACTCTGGCCTGCGGTAGAGATACCGATCACAATATCGCCTCGCCTGATAACTGACGGAACTATAATATCCCCGATATCATCCACACGATTTACAAATTTTCCTTCATCTCTTGCGATCTTTGCTATTCTCTCATTCAATATCGCGTCATTGGTAGCCGGAATTACAATAAAGGCTTTTTTCAGGTAAGAGGAAATATCTTTCCCGGTAATATCCTTAACTTGTATCAGTTTTATCTTTCCCATCTCATAAAACCTGTTCAATCCGGATGTAAATTCTTTGCTTATGACAGTCACTAAAGCAAACTCACAAAAAAGAGACGCTTTTCGCTCACCCACTTCTCCACCGCCGAAAATTATGATCTCTTTTTCCTTCAGGTCAAGCATAAGAGGTAAAAAATCACTCATAACCTCACGCCTGTTTTTTTGAACTCCCTTTCGCTGAAAAGTATGCTGTAATCCTTTATACCCGTAGCAAGAGAGATCTCTTTTGCTATTTTTTCACATTCTTCACGCGAATATGCATGGACCATGGTAAAAAGGTTATAATTCCAATCGGGGTATCTGGGTCGTTCATAACAATGTGTGACTTCCGGAAAGCCTGCCATTATGGCTCCCAGTTCTTCCACTTTCTCATCAGGAACGTTCCAGGTGCACATGGCATTAGCCGTTATTCCTATTGCCCTGTGTCCGATCGAAGCGCCAAAACGTCTTATGACACCTTCTTTTGCCATGTTGTGTACACGCGCAAGGACATCTGTTTCAGAAAGCCCAACTTCTTTTGCAATATGTTTGAAGGGTTCGGATACGATCGGAATTCCATCCTGGATCGTTTTTAATAATTTCAAATCAATTTTGTCCATTTTATCAGATAGGTTATTTTAGAAATATTCATATATATGTTCATTGTTTACATGTATGGATAGGAAATAAATCAACTGAATGTAAACGTAGATATATTAATATGATAGATATTAAAAACGTTTTAGAAGTTATAAATGAGGTACTTGTTTTACCGATAGCAATTATTACTTTCTTTCTACTGATTTATATAGTAATATATTTATGTAAAAAAGATCCTGATGTGATCAGGTCAAGGATTTTCTTAAAATATGATGAAATCAAAAAGGCTTTTATTTTGTTTGCAGCATTTGCCTTTATATTAATCTTGCATGTATCTTTAATATATATACCACATATTTTTTCACTGGATTATTCTTTTATTAAAGATTTACAAAGGATTTTTGGATTGATCCTTATTTTAATAATGATAACTTTTGTGTATATTATATTTGCAACTATTCGAAAATCAAATTCCGAAATTGTTAAATGATCAATAAATTTCTAATTGGCATTACCTGCTCATCCTGATATTTACGTTCTTCCAATCATCATTAACCCCACGAAGGGTTTCAATCGAACCTTTGACCATCCCGCACAGGATTTTTTTAACAAAACCGTTCATAGGTATTTTTTTTCCGTCGATCTCAAGAACCATTTCTATATCTATATCTTCCATATTATTTCTCCATTCCCAATATGTCAGATTCTTAATATAGTTCTATTGTTTATCCTGTCTGGAAAGATTTTAGAAGTATGAAAATAATTGTACGGGCCTATGCAGGAATACAAGATAAGGATCCATGATCTGCCAAAGGATGAAAGACCGCGCGAGAGGCTCATAAAGAACGGCGCTTCGGCATTGAGTGATTCGGAACTTCTTGCAATAATACTGAGGACAGGTTCAAAGCAGGAAAATGTCATAAACCTATCCCAGAGAATCTTAAAAGAATACAACATTAAACAGCTCTCACAAATCAATTTAACGCAATTGATGAAAGTCCATGGTATCAAGGAAAGTAAGGCAGCACAAATCGCAGCCTGTTTTGAGATCGCGCGGCGCCTGGAAACTTTCAAGGATGAGGACAAACAAAAGATCAACTCTCCCGAAGATGTTTACAGGCGGATATATCCAAAAATAAGGGAGCAAAAAAAGGAACTTTTCATCGAGCTTTGTCTTGATACAAAAAACCAGATCATCAAGGAGGAAACGATTTCGGTGGGTTCTTTGAATGCAAATATCGTTCATCCAAGAGAGGTCTTCAAGCTTGCACTGGCAGAATCCGCAGCACATATAATAGTGGTTCATAATCATCCGTCCGGCGACCCGACGCCAAGCCGGGAAGATATTGAAATAACAAAGAAACTCGTTGAGACCGGGAATATAATGGGGATCACTCTTCTTGACCATGTAATAATCGGGGATGGAAGGCATTTCAGCATGAAAGAAGCAGGACATATCTAGGGAAATAAATATGGCATATTCTGCAATTATCCTTGCGGGAGGAAAAGGAAAACGTATGGGTTACCGGGAAAAAGCTCTTATGGCCATTAATGGTAAACCCCTTATCAGCTATGTTATTGAGAGCCTTGAAAAGGTTGTTGATAACATTATAATTTCCGTTCGTGATAAAGCACAGGGAAAATTGTTGGATTCAGTGTTACCAGGGTACATTTACGCATTTGATGAATATGAAAACACAGGCCCTCTTGCGGGAATACTTTCAGGGCTTACGGTTTGCACGGATGATTTTTGTTTTATCGCTGCATGCGATATGCCTTTTATAAATGAAAATGTAATAAAGCTGCTTTTTAAGTCCGGTGAGGATCACGATGCAGCCATCCCGCGCTGGAAAGATGGTTTTCTTGAGCCACTGCATGCTGTTTATAAATGCAAACCCATGTTATCTGAGACAAAGAAAGCTATTAAGAACGGAGAGAAAATAGTTCTTGCTCCGATTCAAAAATTAAGGGTCAATTATGTGGAAATGGAAGAAATCAGGAAAATCGACATGAATTTAAGAACATTTATCAATATTAATACTCCAGAAGAGATGGATATAATCAATAAAAATGTATAAAAAAAATTATCCTGCGCTTGAGTTTAAAAAGGGTGTACCGCATGAAAAAATCCATACAGTAGCTATAGAGAGCACTATTGAGATTTTCATAAATAAAATCCCGATCGCATCAATACTTGCTACACCGGAAATGATTAAAGAGCTTGCCATCGGGTACTTTATATGCGAAGGACTTGTAAAAGATCCGGATAGCATAAAAGATTTTAAAATAGACGGGAACAGGATATATGCCGCAATAGAAGAGACCGGGCATATTGAAATCTGGCGTGAATTAAGGTCATCGGGCTGCGTTGGTGTACGATGGGAAGAGAATGAAAATATCTCAATTGATTCTGATACAAGATTCAGCATGGATACAATTGGGAAAAGTCTCAGATTCCTGGAATCTGATATATACAGGGAAACGCGAGGGACACATGCAGCCTGTCTTATAAATGCCAGGGGTGAATGCGTGGCAAAAGCGATTGATGTAGGAAGACATAATGCTTTTGACAAGGTCGTTGGATATGCCTATCTTAACGGGATTGATGTAAGGGAGCATTTCATCATATCAACCGGACGCCAGTCTGCAGGAATGGTATTAAAAGCCGCAAGGGCCGGAATCCCTCTTGTTGCCACAAAAACCGCGCCGCTTAATTCGGGCATTGATGCCGCCATGCGGACTGGTGTTTGTCTTGTTTGTTTTGTTTCAAATGATAAAATGTCAGTTTTTTCACACTATGAGAGGCTTTTATTCCACCTGTAATTTGTATCGTCGGAAGCAGTAAAACCGGAAAAACAAGGTTAATGGAAGAATTGATAAAAGAATTGAAAATCCGGGATCTTCGGGTAGGAGCCTTAAAATATCACAAACATGGTGATTTTGAAATAGATATCGAAGGCAAAGATACATGGAAATATGCATTGGCCGGGGCTGATACTGTTGCCATATCCTCATCTGTGAAATTTGCACTTATCAAAAATGAAAATATCACGACTGATATTGATGAGATTTGTGAAAACTTTTTTTGCGACACTGACGTTGTTCTTGCAGACGGGTTCACACAGTCCGATAAGCCCCGGATAATTGTAGTGGAAAGGGAAGAGGATGCAATAATTTTCGAACGCGAATGCAGGGTTATAGCGGTTACGGATGAAAAAATCAAAGATATGGATATTATTCTAGAAAAAGTGCTTGAATTCTTGAATATGTCAGGTTCAAAGTGAACACACAGAGCTGCCGACAACATATTTAAGGATAGTTGAAATAAAGGAACTTCTGGAATTGATGTAGAGGCGGATGATGAGGTTTACTATGAATGGTTTTATGTTTGATACAAATATTTTCAATAGCATTTTAGATAAAAATATTCAAATAAATTTGTCACCAGAATTTGATTATTATATTACTCATATACAGTTTGATGAGTTAAATGAAACACAGATAGAGGATAGAAAGAATGAATTATTAAAAATTTTTAAGGAAATTGACCAAAATGACATTCCAACGGAATCAGCAATAGTTGGTATTTCTAGAGTAGGTAAATGTAAGGTCGGTAATGGTAAATTATATAATTTATTATTAGTTAAACTTCAAGAATTAGATAAGAAAAGTGGAAAAAAGAAAAGAAGGGAAAATCAACCAAGAGATATATTGATAGCAGAGACTTGTATAATAAAGGAAATAATTTTGGTAACCAATGATGATAATCTCGCAAAAGTTATGACAGAATTCAATGGCCATACTAAAAAGCTTGATGATTTTTTAAAAAACAAGCAAATTACCGAAATAACTTGACCGATTAACAATTCCTGTACCACTCAATCGTATTTTTCAGACCTTTATTCATATCGTATTCCGGTTTAAACCCGATCTTACTTATTTCTGTAATATCAGCGACACTATGCTTGATATCCCCGCTTCTTTCTTTTTCATTTACAATGGTTGATTTTGATCCGGTTTGATTTATGATCTTTTCTGCAATTTCATTAATTGAAGTGGCAATGCCATTAGCAACATTAAATGTCTTCCCGTCTCCCTTTGACATCACTAATTCATTAGCCTGCACAACATCATTGACAAAAACAAAATCACGCGTTTGCATTCCATCACCATATATCCGGATTTCCTGGTTCTTCAAAGCCTTTTGTAAAAAGATGGGGATTGCAGCGGCATATGGCGATGTTGGGTCCTGCCGCGGGCCGTAAACGTTAAAATAGCGCAAAGAAGTGGTTTTCAGCCCATGCTCTTCAAAATATATTCTTGCGGCATATTCACAATCAAGTTTTGAGATAGCATAAGGCGATTTGGGAACCGGGGTCATGATTTCTTTTTTGGGAAGCTCGGGCGAGTCACCGTAAACAGCTGCCGATGACGCAAGGATCACTTTTTTGACATTTCCGGATATAGCTGCCTCCAGGATATTGAATGTGCCTATAGTATTGATCTCTATTGTCCTGACAGGATTTTTCATGCTCTCTACAACCTAAACAACAGCAGCTTCATCGAAAATATAATCAATATCCGTTATTGCTTTTTTCAGCAATTCCCTGTCCCGGACATCCCCTTCTATCAATTCAAAATTATTATTTTCTAAAAAAGGAGAAATATTTCCTTTCTTGGTATTGATATCATAGGTCGGGTCAAAATTGTCAAAGCATATTGTTTCATATCCGCATTCAAGTAAATGCCGGATAATATGTGAACCGATAAATCCAGCTCCGCCTGTTACGAGACATTTCATTGCTGCTAAGATGGGGTGGATATTATTTATATATGATCTTTAACAAAACTGTTTTGAAAAAGATAGAGGACAGAAAATGGGTTCAAAAAAAAAGAATATTAAATTAAAGAAAGTTGAAAAGAAATCTTCCATTAAATTAAGTATTTATGTTATAATCGGTATGCTTCTACTTCTTGCACTGATTTATTATCTTATCCCGCAGGGAAGCGATAGCAATAAATGGACTGTGAGTGATAAAGGAATTCTCTCGTATCCTGAAAACAGGGGCAAACTTGATGTCGAAATCCTGAAAACCGAATCCGGACCTGATTATATTCTCAAGAACATTTCTTTTCCGAGCAAGGATTATAATGTCGAAGGACTTCTTCGCATTCCTGTCGCAGGAAAAAAAGTACCCGGAGTTGTGATCCTGCCCGGAGCTACTATCCCGAAGGAAGGAACACAAACTCTTGCCGAAATTTTTTCCAATATGGGATATGCAAGCATCGGAATCGAACAGCGAAACCGTGGTGGAGTGGATATGGATTATGATTATGGCCTCTGGAAAAAGGGATTAGAACCTGTGGAACATAAAATGGTATTTGATGCCCTGCGGGCTGTGGATGTGTTAAGGCAGGAGCCATCGATTGATCCTGACAGAATAGCAATTGTGGGTGAGAGCAATGGAGGGCGTTTTGCTATAATTGCAGCAGCAATTGACCCTGGAATAACAGGTGTGATCGGGATAAGCACAAGCGGTTATGACATCGAGTCACAAATTAGTGGTATAAGGGATGAGAATATCATACGGTTCTATCGCTCAATCGATCCCGAAACCTATCTTGGGTCTATTCCTCCAAGAAAATTCGTAATGATCCATTCTGTGAATGACACAATTATTCCTATACAGCTTGCCCGGAAGACATTTGAGAAAGCTAAAGAGCCAAAGCAGTTTTATACGGTAACCACCGGAACTCATGGATATAGTGAGGGTATGAAAGAGCCGCTGGAGAATGAATTAAAGAGTATGTTCAAGGAATAAACGCGCTTTTGTGCTTGCAGCTAAAAAATCACGCACAAGCTTTGCTCCAAGGACTGCCGTCCCGCCTGAATCATAAGCAGGGGCGATCTCGACAAGGTCAAAACCCACAACCTGGGGTGCTAAGCATGATATTATGTCCCTGACATCACGCGGTGTTATCCCATACGGTTCCGGGGTGCCAAGAGCGGGTGCATAAGCCGGATCGATCGCATCCATATCTATAGACAGATAAACCGGTCCCCTGATATAATCGCGAAATTCAGAAATAATTTTTTCAATGCCATTTGAATAAACATCTTCCGCTGAGAACATTTTTATTTTATTTTCACTGACATACTCATATTCTTCGCGGGTTCCGCTCCTTATACCTATTGAAACATATTTGTGTGTCAAATCATCAATTACATGTTTTGATATGCATGCATGGCTGTTCTTCTCACCATGAAATTCATCTCTCAGGTCCATATGCGCGTCAAGAACCACAAATCCCAGTTCCGGATATTTATTTTTACAGGCTTTTACAAACGGGTATGAAAGGGAATGTTCCCCGCCAAGCATTACAGGGATCTTCCCGTCGTTGACATATTTATTGGCATATTTTGAAATCGCAAAAAGAGTATCATCGATATTATCAGCGACTTCAAGGTTGCCAGCATCATGGATGTCCACATCTGCAAGGTCAAAATCAAAAAAACTGCTATAAGTCTCAAAATTATACGATGCTGCCCTCATTTCGTCAGGCGCAAACCTGCTTCCGAGCCTGTAGCTTGAAGTACCGTCAAACGGCACCCCGCAAATTACGTAACGGGCTCTTTCGTAATCGGAATTGGCATCTGCAAAAAGAGACTGATCCATCTAAGTACGGATGTCTATTTTCATTTTTCCCATGGCGACAAGATATGAAACGTCTTTTCCGGCCTCAATCAGTCCCTTATATTCTTCGGGTATTTTGAGCTCAAGTGTGGAATAGTCGGCGTTATCCATTATCTGGCATATATCGCCTTTTATAGCCAGGACCTGTCCATTCTTCCTTTCTACGACAGGGACATACGTCTTATCCGTAACTGGCTGCACGATTGAGCGTTTTGTACCGTCAAAAATGCCTATGGCATCGATCCTTGCTTTTGCTGAGCCATGTTTTCCCGTTTTTGCATGAGAAATGCTTTTGATGACACAGGGTTCATCATCAATTAAGACATATTTTCCTTCTTTTAATGTCCGAACTTCAACTTGATCCTTCATTGTTAATCTCCTTTCCTCATGATAGCTTCTTATATATTAAACCTTTCTAAAAGTATATATTTATTTTTATTACTATATTCATACTCTTGAGACTACATAACAACGTATTTAAAGACTATTAAATCTTACGAAAACTCTTTCATACCTGGGTTAATATTTAAGAGCTTGTCTGAATATTCTTTTGCAGGGTATTTTCAGACAAGCAATAACATAACTATACAATAATCACTACATCAATAACATAACATAACTATATCACTTTTAAGTATTATTAAGCCGGATAATGTCAAAGTATGACTCTAAATTCTATGATTTTTTCACGCATCCCGATAGTCCTGAATTAATGGCAGCAGGGGCGAAAAAGTATGGCTATTCCGGAATAGTTGTTACGAACCTGAAGGCCAATGAAGGTATCATTCTTCCGGATGATTTTTCCATATACAAAGGTGTCGAGATCCAGGCAAAGTCATCAAGGATCAGGGAAGAAATAAAGAAACACAGGGACTCAAATATTATTACCATAGTCAGGGGGGGAGAAGAAGACATAAATCGTGCATCTGTGGAATCAGATGGTCTTGACATACTTTTACAGCCATCTGAATTTAATAATGTCCTTGCTAAAGCTGCGAGTGATAATTCCATAGCTATCGGACTCAACCTGGGTTTACTCATAAGGCTAAGGGGAGATGCGCGCGTCAGAGAATTAAAGAATATGAGGATAATTCTTAAACATGCAAGGAAATACAAACTCAAAATGATCCTCACAAGTGATTCCAGTTCAGTTTATGATCTTCGTTCCCCGAGGGAAATGGTTGCACTTTCAAGCCTTTTCGGGATGACACCTTTCGAAGCCATTGACGCAATGAGTATAACACCAGAAAATATACTTCGAAGAAAAAGCCCTGATTATATCAAGGAAGGCATCGAAATAATATGAAAACCCTGCCCACTTTGCGTGAAAAAAAAAGGTATATCGCGTTTGAAATTAATTCAGGGATGGCGATAATCCGGCAGGAACTGGTCAGAGAGATATCGAATTCAATAATTTCTTTGTTTGGAGATAAAGGAGCAAGTGAGATAAATCCCTCGCTCATGTCATTTGAGGGACGATTCGGGATACTTCGCTGCGCCCGGGAAAAAACAAATGAAACAAGGGCAGGTCTTGCCTGCATCAATAATATTCACGGAATACTCGTTTCTATTCATGTACTTGGCATATCCGGCACCATCAAAGGTGCAACGGAAAAGTTTATACAACAATCACTCGTTAAAGAGTCAGAACCCGAAAAAAGGATAAAGAAATGACAGAATATAGGAAATTACGGTTTTTCATATAAGGAGATGATAGAATGCAAATGGCACCACAAATGGGATATGACAGGGCAATAACTGTTTTTAGTCCTGATGGAAGATTATTTCAGGTAGAATATGCGCGTGAAGCGGTTAAACGCGGAACAACGGCAGTTGGAGTAAAGGCCATTGATGGGGTGGCACTTCTGGTCGATAAGCGTGTTACGAGTAAATTACTTGAAGCGGAATCAATTGAAAAAATATTCCAGATCGATGATCATATAGGAGCTGCCACATCAGGTCTTGTTGCAGATGCCAGGGCGCTCATTGATCGCGCGCGCGTTGAAGCCCAGATAAATAAAGTTACTTATGATGAACTCATAGGTGTTGAGGTCCTCTCCAAGAAAATCTGCGACTTCAAACAATCATATACGCAATACGGTGGTGTCAGGCCTTTCGGGACAGCTCTCCTTATCGCGGGAGTTGATGACCATCGTGCGCGCCTTTTTGAAACAGACCCGAGCGGCGCCCTGCTTGAATATAAGGCCACAAGCATTGGTTCGGGAAGAACAGAGACCATGGAGGTCTTTGAGAAAAAATATACTGATGATATAAAATTGGAAGATGCAATTATCCTTGGCCTGGATGCACTTCACAGCACGACAGAGGGGGTTTTTAACGCTTCTACTATCGAAGTCGGGATAATAGAACTTTCAACCAGGAAATTCAGGAAACTCACCCCATCAGAAGTGGAAAAATACGTGGAACGGGTCATAAAGATGCACGCCTCCGAAACAAAGGGAAAGGATAAGAAAAAGAAGACAGAAGAGTGAGGAAAATATGGTCACTCTTGATGAGTCCATAATTGCGCGTCTTAAGACTCACGGAAAAACTTTTGAGGTTTTTGTAGAACCTGAGGGAGCGCTGGCATATAAAAAAGGCGACCCCGTGAAGATCGAGAATATCCTGGCAGTGGAAGAAGTCTTCGAAGATGCCAAGAATGGTGACCGGCCAAATGAACAGGATGTTATTAATGCTTTCGGGACGACCGACGCATTGAAGATCGCGGAAAAAATAATCACGGATGGAGAGCTTCATCTTACAACCGAACAGAAAAAGAAGATACAGGATGAAAAAATTCATCGTGTAATAAGCATCATTGCGACCAATGCCATCAATCCCCAGACAAAAGGTCCGCATCCACCTGCACGTATCGAAGCTGCTATGAATGAAGCTGGCGTGCATATCGACCCAATGAAAAACGTGGATGAACTTGTAGAGATCGCGATGAAAGCGATAAGACCTATCATCCCGATACGATTTGAGGAAGTAAAGATCGCTATTAAGCTTCCGGCAGAATACGCAGTAAAAGCGTATGGAAATGTTGCAGGATTTGGAACCCTGACAAAGCAGGAATGGCAAAATGACGGCTCCTGGATCGGTGTTTTAACTATTCCGGCGGGAAGACAGGATGAATTGTACAGCCTCCTGAACAGGCTGACAAAAGGGAGTGCGGAGACAAAGTTCTTAAAGTGATGTAAATGGATAAAAAATTAGTAATTCCGGGTGAATTCTTATCAGATGATGTAAAGCTTGCTGATGAGGGTACATATGTTGAAGATAGTAAAGTATTTTCATCTGTCTTTGGTATAGCATCATTGAAAAACCATATCAAAGTCGTGCCGCTGTCAGGGAAATATATTCCCAGACAGGGTGACCTTATTATAGGCATAATAAGCGAAGTCTCTTTTTCGAACTGGATAGTTGATATTCGGTCCCCTTATGAGGGTTTACTGCATATATCCGAATTTCCAAGACGAATAGATAACTCGGAAATGTCAAAATATCTTAAAGTCGGCGATTCAATAATGACGCTTGTTAAGGACGTTGACCAGAGCATGAAGGTCGAACTTACATTGAATGATCAGAGACTTAGGCAGATAAAAGACGGCCGGATCATCGAAGTAACACCTTCCAAGGTGCCAAGATTAATAGGCAGAAGCGGCTCGATGATCGCTATGCTGAAAAATGAGACTAACTGCAATATATTTATCGGGCAAAATGGCAGGGTATGGCTTACAGGTAAAGATAAGAATCTCGATATTGCAGTACGGACGATCCAGAAAATCGAAAAAGAATCTCATATTCCGGGTTTGACAGACAGGATAGTCAACTTCTTGAAAGAAGAAAAAGGGATACCAGTCAAACAACCGATAAAAAAGAAAGCGAAAAAGGAAGAGGCCAAGGAGCACGAACAGGAGCCTGCAGAGGAGACTACCAGAGCCGCAAAAGAAACCGAAGAAACTGTCATGGAAGATGCAGAAGAACCTGAGAACATTGAAGAGAATTAATCAGGTGGGATCCTGGATGAACTGCTGGATAAATAATATGTCTTGTATGAAATTATAAGGAACGAGGAAGAAAGAGAAGAGGAATCTTATGGTAAAACCAGAAAAGTTAATTGAAAACGGTATTCGCCTTGATGGCAGAAAACCAGATGAAATAAGACCCATCAAAATAAAGGTGGGCGTTTTGAATAGGGCTGACGGCTCATGTTATTTTGAATTCGGAGGGAACAAGGTAATTGCAGCAGTATACGGGCCGCGGGAAGTACATCCCAGACACCAGCAGAAATCAACAAGTGCAGTTGTTCGGTACAGGTATAATATGGCATCGTTCTCGGTTGAAGAACGAAAACGCCCCGGGCCTGACAGGAGAAGCATTGAAGTCTCAAAGGTGAGCAGGGAAGCCCTGGAACCTGTTATATTCCAGGAATATTTTCCCCGTTCAGCCATAGATATCTTCGTAGAAGTCCTCCAGGCTGATGCAGGTACAAGGACGGCAGGAATTAATGCCGCATCCATAGCTCTTGCCGATGCGGGTATACCAATGAAAAGCCTGGTTTCGGCCTGCGCGGTTGGTAAAGTCGACGATACTCTTGTTCTTGACCTGAATAAAGATGAAGATAACTATGGGCAGGCTGATATGCCAATTGCCATGACGCCAGATGGAAAGATCACACTATTGCAGATGGATGGTCATCTTACCAGGGACGAATTCAGGGAAGGGCTTGAAATGGCAAAGAAAGGATGTCTTGAGATAGCGCAATTGCAAAGAACTGCACTCATGGAAAAATATTCCTCCCTGATAGAAGGTGAAGTCAATGAGTAATGAAATAATGTCCGAACTTCGTAAAGATTATATCTATAATCTAATGATCAAGGGGGAAAGAGAGGATGGACGAAAATTTGACGAGTACAGGGAGATAACAATTGACACAAATGTCATTGAAAAGGCAGAGGGCTCCGCACGAGTCAAACTCGGGGATACACATGTGGTCGTCGGGGTTAAGATCCAGACCGGCACACCTTTCCCTGACACACCTGATAAGGGAGTGATCATTACAAATCTTGAACTTATCCCTCTTGCTTCACCTGTATTTGAATCAGGCCCGCCAAGGGAAGATGCCATAGAACTTGCCAGGGTAGTTGACAGGGGCATCCGTGAATCAGAGTCCATTGACCTTTCTAAACTGTGTATAACACCTGGAGAAAAAGTATGGATGGTTTTCATTGATGTTCATGTCCTTGATGATGGAGGGAACATTATGGATGCTGCATCCCTGGGCGCCATAGCAGCTCTTATGACCGCAAAATTACCAGCACAAAGGTTTGGCGTGGGAGAAGACACGCCTGTTCCCATGAGGGATGTGCCAGTGGCCGTAACTGCGGTTGAGATCGGCGGAGCCATCATGCTTGACCCTTCACTCGATGAACAAAGCATATCCGGAACAAAACTGACCGTTATTTCCAACCAGGATGGCGGCTTATCAGGCATGCAAAAGAGCGGTGTTTCGCCGCTTACAACTGAACAGATAAATTATATAGTGGATATTTCAATTGAGAAGGCAAAAGAATTAAGAGAAAAATTCCTGGAGATATAATCATGGCTAAAATCAGTTCAAAAGGACATAAATCAAGGTCCGCCGGAAGATTTGGAACAAGATACGGAACAAAGGCCCGAAAACTTGTGGGCGATAGTGAAGAGAAAATGCGGGCCGAATATACATGTTCTAAATGCGGCGCAAAGAAAATATCAAGGATCGGCACAGGAATATGGCAGTGCTCCAAATGTGAACACACATTCGCTGGTGGCTCATATGTTCCACAAAGTCCTGCTCATACAACGGTCTTAAGAGCAGTCCAGGCTGTAAAAGCTGAAATTAATAAACAATTAGCTTCAGCAAGATAAGGATATAGTATGGTTTATAAATGTACCCGTTGCAAGCGGGCAGTGGAGATAGATTATGAATATAGCGGTGTCCGTTGCCCTTATTGTGGCCATCGAATCCTTGTCAAGGAAAGACCTGTGGTTGTAAAACAGGTCAAAGCCGAATGATCATTACCACTGCACGAAAACCATCCTCAAAAACACGAATATTCTGCAAACATTTAGGCAGGTTCACGGGCTGGAAATATGTGACCCGCGGAAAAGCCAGCCTTCAGGAGTTTGCAGATAAACCTTTTTTATTGGTAGGTGAATATAAAGGAAACCCTGGCAGTTTTAGTTTTTTTTTTTAAAGAAAAATGTGTTCTCTCAATTCGTGCCCATGTATCACTCGATAAAGATATCGGTATTGGGATCGAACCTGTCATCCAGGGAAATAATTCCCTAGCGCTTGATCTTTGTAAAGTCACAGGATTAAGAACAGGAACGGAAACAGGAACAGAAGCAGGGGAAAAATCAAAAAGAATTATAATGGTCGATGATAACATTGAATTTACAAGTGATGGTGAATCCTATATCAAATTAACAGTACTGGAAGTACGAGGCGAAGGCAGTGTTTGATCTATTCAAGAAAGAAGAAATCAATTCCCTGAAAGCAAGAATATCACAGCTTGAGGAAGAGAACAGGATACTCTCCCTGCAGCTTGGGAAAAAAGATGAAAAAGCAAAAAAAACGATCGCAATAAAACAGGATGTTGACCGGGAATTAAATGAAGCCGTAAATAAGATATCTTCACTTACTAACGAGATACAGACGCTGAAAAAAGAAACATCACAGGAGTTTAAATTCAGGCTATCAGAAAGCATGTCCAAAAACAGGCTTGAGGAGATAATTTTCTTTATAAGTACAATGAAGTCAAAGATTTCGACATTGATAACAGTTTACCTGGAAAAAGATAAGGCGGTCGGGGATGTGGCAGGAGAAACGGTAAATCTTTTTGACAGTTCAGCTTTGCATCTTATTGAAAAAATAGAATCATCCACTGGAAAAATAATTCTTTACGATACCAATAGGATCGTTAACCTGGTAATAATACCGGTTTTTCCAATCCTTACTTCAGAATATATTGTGGGCACACAATTCGATCTTGAACCTTTAATACGGAATCTTGAATATGAAAAAATACTTGTTGTCAATACCCATGCAGGTGAGACCATTATAGGAATTGTCGAAGCTGATACTTTTGTGGAACACCAGATCGTAAGAAGCAGTGTTATGGGGAAACATAAACAGGGAGGATGGAGCCAGAAGCGATTCCAGAGCCTGGTTGAAGAGGATGTCAGACATCATGCGAATAAAGTGAGGTCTGCACTTGATCCGATGATTTCAAAGCATAAGGATATTCAATATGTCCTTGCAGGCGGAGAGGGTAAATTGATAAAAATGATAATGGAAGGATATGATTTTCCCCTGGTTATGAAGAGTATGGATACAATTTCAAATGGGAATGTCGATCAGGTTTTGAGGGATGTGTTGGCAGTCAGGTGTTACTGGATTTAACATCAGGAACAGTTAACCTGGCTTGTATAAATACGAGATGTATAAATACGAGAATACAAATAGTTACAGTGTCCGGGGATAAAAAAATTGAATCAAAAAAAGGATATTCAAATAGGTGAAGAAATCTTAAAGAAAACTACTAAATGTAAAAAAGATTTTTCCTGCCTGTCGGATATAAGAAATAACCTTTGCAAGGTTGAACTTAATATCGATAATAAAATACATTTTGTGAAATGCCTGAGCAGTGAACCCTGTAATTACAGGATATCGTTTGGTTATTCTTTCGTTTGTATATGTCCTGTGAGGAAAGAACTTTTTAATCGCTATAATATCTGAGCCCAGGATATGCATAGCTTTGCCTTGAATATGACTCAAGAACTGTGCAGCCCCGAATATAAAATTATATATGTATCGAGTCTTATCTTAGACGATTAATAGTGCGAAATGGGATGCAAGAATGACAAAAAAGATCAAACTCTCTGAACTTGGAAGCCTTCTTGGTGGCGATATTGAAGCCCTTGAAGGAGTAAAAATAGAAGGCGATGTTGAAATAGACCTCGGACAAATGGGTATGAATCCCCAGATGGCATACGCGTTAGGCCATGAAACCGCCCAGATGGCTCTCCACTTGATGAATATTTCAAGAATACTGGGTTATCCCATTGACCAGGTGTTAGGAGGACAACAGGTTGCGGCTCCAAAGAAGTTAAGCAAGTTGATCGAGTCGAAATTCAGCGTTGGAAAAATAGAGGAATGGAAAACTCCTATCCAGGAAGTCGTGCTGGGAGCAACTTCATCAGACGGTGGAAGCAGAAAGAGTACAATAACACTTGGCGGGGAAAAATCCCTCCCTTATTATTTTGATAGTCCGATGCCGCATCGCAATCACATCACTATGGATGTTTTTGACATGCCCATTAACATGGCAAAAGCGGTAAAATCCAACTATGAGGATGTTATCAACAGCCCCGCAGAATGGGCAAAGAAAGTCGTCCGGGATTTCGGCGCGGATATGGTCACAATTCATCTTATCAGTACTGATCCTAACATCAAGGACACATCCCCGGCGCAAGCTGCAAAAACCGTGGAAGAGGTCCTGCAGGCAGTGGATGTGCCTATTGTTATCGGTGGTTCGGGTAACCCCGAAAAAGACCCGGCAGTTCTTGAGAAAGCGGCTGAGGCCGCTGAAGGTGAACGATGTCTTCTTGCATCAGCCAGTTTGAACCTGGATTATGCGAGGATTGCTGAAGCAGCCAAGAAATATAATCATGTTGTGCTCTCATGGACGCAGCTTGAGATAAACGCACAAAAAGAACTTAACCGAAAGCTTATGAAACAGTGTGGTGTGGCGCGCGAAAATATATTGATGGATCCGACGACTGCAGCTCTCGGATACGGGCTTGATTACGCTTACACGAATATGGAACGGATAAGGCTTGCAGGTTTATCCGGTGATACTGAACTGAATTTCCCCATGTCAAGCGGCACAACCAACGCATGGGGGGCGCGCGAGGCATGGATGACAGCGTCACCTTTGAAGGAAGATTCTGACTGGGGACCCCGTGAGTATCGAGGACCTATCTGGGAAATAATCACAGGTTTGACATTATCGCTAGCGGGAAATGACCTTTTTATGATGATGCACCCCACCGCTGTTCAGGTTCTCAAGGAAATTACCCAGACGCTGTATGGTTTGAAAGAAACAGAGCCGCTTAATATTGATAATTGGATCACGGCGGTGGTATAATGAAAGTAAATAGTCCACTTCAAGTCTATAAGTACCTGCCACAGACAAATTGCGCGGAATGCGGTGAAGCAACATGTATGGCTTTTGCGTCTCATCTCATTGACAGGTCAAAGAAAGTTGAGGATTGCCCGCCCATACTAAAAGAAGGATTTAAGAAAAAATACATGGAATTGGTGACACTTCTTGCTCCGGAGATACGCGAGATCACGATCGGTACAGGAGAACACGCAAAAAGGATCGGAGGGGATGATATTCTTTACCGCCACCAGTTGACTTTCTTTGACCCGACCGCATTGGCTTACGATGTCTGGGACACAATGCCTGAAAATGAACTTGTGGAACGAGTGAATAAGATCCAGAATTTCAGGAAATTCTATGTCGGGAAGTTCCTTAAAGTTGATATAGTAGCCATAAGATGCGTTTCCGGTGATGCCCTTAAATTTGCCGCAGCGGTCAGAAAGGTAAGCGATATCACAAAACTTCCACTTGTACTCTGTTCCCTGGATCCGGCAGTCCTGAAAGCCGGACTTGAAGTTGTTAAAGATAAGAATCCGCTTATATATGCAGCAAATGAGAATAACTGGAGTGAAGTTTCAGAACTTGCTTTGAATTATAAAGTTCCGGTTGTATTATTCTCACCGGATCTTGATAAGCTCAAATCCCTTGCCCTGAGCTTCGGGGAAATGGGCATAAAGGATATTGTCCTTGATCCTGGTACTTATCCGCAGGGTAAGCAATTGAAGGAAACTTTTGAACGATTCATAAAAATTCGCCGCTCAGGAATAAAAGAAGGACAAAAGGATATTGCATACCCTATCATGGCTGTTCCCCTTAACGCCTGGCTTGTTTATAAGGATACAGTGACTGCTTCTTACTGGGAAACGGTTCTTGCCTCAATATTTACTGTAAGGTACGGTGACATCATGATACTTCACAGCCTTGAGCCTTATGCCATGCTGCCTGAAGTTCACATCAGGGATACGATCTATACTGATCCTCGGACACCGGTGAAAGTGGCGCCAGGAGTAAATGAGGTTGGTACTCCGACAAAGGATTCACCTGTGATAGTCACAACAAATTTCGCTCTTACTTACTATACTGTGGAGAGCGACCTCTCTTCCAATAAGATAAACTGTTATCTGGCAGCGGTTGATACGGACGGTATTGGAGTTGAAGCCGCGGTTGCAGGCGGACAGCTTACCGCAGCCAAGATAAAAGATACATTCCAGAAGGCCAATTTCGAGTTCAAGGATAAAACTTCCCATAGTACTATTATTCTTCCGGGTCTTGCTGCAAGGCTGCAGGGGGATGTGGAAGATGTGACAGGACTTCGTGTGATGATCGGTCCGCCCGACTCAGGAAGAATTCCGGGCTGGATGGAGAAGAATTGGCCTCCAAAACCGAAATAAAAATACGTTCACACCTTTTTTCTCTTTTTACACACCTTTTTATCAATCAAATCTATATACTTTAACAGTGTAATCAGTAAAGAGACCCATAATGTGGTTCGAAAGAGGCATTTAATATGGTTAACGAAAAGTTAGCAGAGTTTGTAAAGACGTCAAAGCCATCAGTGGCCGTAGTCGGGCTTGGTGGCGCAGGATGTAACATAACGACATGGATAGCAGAAAAAGGAATGGCGGGCGGAAAGATCATAGCAGCTAATACCGATGTAAACCACTTATCAACGATGAGTAAAGCTGATAAACTGGTTCTGCTTGGTGAGAAGTTATGTAAGGGACATGGATGCGGGGGATATCCGGAAATGGGTGCCCAGGCAACCAAAGAAAACCTCACAGAACTCAGGGCTGAACTTGAGGGTACAAACCTTGTCTTTCTTGTAGCAGGATTGGGAGGAGGAACCGGTACAGGAGCAATACCTGTAGTTGGCGAAGTAACAAAAGAACTTGGCTGCCTCACAATTGCATGTGTGACAATCCCATTCAAGATCGAACAGTTCAGAAGAGAGAAGGCCAGGGAAGCTATTAAAGCGCTCGCAGCAAGCTGTGACGCAACGATTGTTATTGATAACGGAAAATTAAGAGAAGTTGCAGGCAACCTTCCTTTAAAAGAGGCACTTGCAGTAGCAAACGCACTCATTGGAGCATTTGTCAAGAACATTACCGAGACGATCACACAGCCAAGCTTGATCAATCTTGATTACGCAGATCTTCGCGCAGTAATGGAGCGAGGCGGAGTCTCAGCAATAGGCATTGGCGAAGGCGACGGTGAGGACAGGGTAGCTAAGGCAGTTTCACAGGCACTTGCAGTCCCATTGCTTGATATTTCAGATATGTCAGCAACCTATGGCGTATTGATCCACATAGTTGGTGGCGAAGACCTGACACTCGAAGAAGTAGCAGTAACTGGCGAATTGATCATGGACAAAGTCCCGAATACAAAGAGAGTTATCTGGGGCGCAAAAGTCGATGACCAGATCACAGGCAGAGTACGTGTAATGGCAGTCTTGACCGGTGTCAAGAGCCCATTCATGGAAGGAGAATAATATTATACGTGATGTGATTTTTCACATCACATAATTTCTATTTTTTTATCAAAACCTATTGTACTTACATCCGCATATTCAATTGATGAGTTCGATTTCGATTGAAACGAATAACGAGAAGCAGCTCACAGTCGATGAGTATGTCCGCTACCTCGGGATAAGAGATCAAATCCAGCATATCCTGGATAATGCCAATATTAAAGAAACGCTGCAGGATGCCGAGGAATCAATTAATGGTCTCTCAATCGATCTGATTGTTAAATTTTCTGTCAATAAGAAGAAATATTAGATGCCTGTCTTAAACCTCAATATCGCCGCTATCCCCCCAAATGCGTTCAAAAGCTGGTTGCCTTCTTCAAAATCACTTGAAATGAAAGCGATGTTCGTCCCCATCTGATCAGCAATATCTGATAGCTCCTCTACGATATCCACAGATTCTGCAACCTTCAGGCTTGATCCGCATTTTGTACAATTACCTGGCTGGTATTCCTCATCACCGAGTTTCTTCGTGATGGTCTTTTTTTCCTCGAAACCGCAATTGCCGCATTTTATTGTAAGGCGCACTTTTCGCAGTTCATCCGAAAGTAAAAGCGTCTCTACTGAACCCATCTGAAGGTTCTTTCTCACATGTTCCTCGCCATATGAGGCAAGCCCCATATCACTTACAAGTTCTTTAAGGAACCGTTCCATGTATTTTTTTTCCTGGACAACTTCCACATTCTGCAAGGCATCGCCTAGTCTGTCGAAGAGTTCGGTAAGACCCGATTCGTCAGTATTTGCCACATCAAAAAGCCCGAGTATCTTCTTCTGTATCTCATGATGCAGATATGCCCCTGCTTCGAATTCTTCTTTAGTGGGTGATGGTCCGCCTATGAAAACGCCCTCGAAATCCTTCTGGTTGATCCCCAGATAGACCTCGCTTGCCGCGTCCCCTATGCGTGTATAGAATTCATTGATCGCAATGAGTCGAAGCTGCTGGAACCTGTGGGAACTCTGACCACCTTTTCGCTGTTTGCCAGGGACATTAGAAGTAAGATGTGCCATTTCTTCGATGTGTTTTCCTCTTAAAACTCCCACAGTAGCTTCGCGCCTGTCAAGAACAAGTAGACCATAGGTCTTTTGCTCATGCAGCATTTCCTCAAGCGGCGTAAGGAGGAAGGATGAATCACAATGGTATTTATATGATACTATGGGTTCAGGTGGCTCGATTATGAAGGTTTGCATATCTGTTTTATTTGCGCCAATGTCCACAGCGCCGCAAAAAATGACAACACCATTCTCAGGAGCTCTTGGTATGAGTTTAAGTCTTGAAAGCAGAGATTCAATGGCACCCTGCACATTCTGACGTGTAACCCTGGATTTGATGTTCGAAGCCTGGCCAAATTCTTCCCTGAGCTGGCTCGTTATATCCGATACCTGCTTGTCATGCGGGATATAAAGCGAGATGAGTTCTGTGCCCCTTCCGCGTTTACCGCGAAGTGCTTCAAGCGTTCTTTTGAATTCATATTTTTTATGTGCGTCTGATTCGACCATTTTGGAGTAAGCTCCTTCCATCCGATTGGAAGATGTAGTGGTTCTTCAATATCTGCTATTGTAGATAAATGTTGACAATGCAGTAAAATTCATATTGGATTAACACATTAACAATGATAGAATGACCATATTAGACGGATACAAATCATTTTTCGATGCCGAAGATGACCCGAATCTTAAGGCTTCAAAGAAAAAGGATGGCATGTTCTTTATTTTTCGCTCGATAGAGGCCTGGAAAGAAGAAAAATGCACGGAAGAGGACATTCCGGTAAAAGAACTTGTCCTGAATGAGTTTACAAAGAACAGGTTTATTGCACATCCCTGATTTTTGGTTATTTTTACAGTTAAATATTTATACTGTTAAATCATTGCATCTTAATTAGTGAGAAATTAATGGGCAAAGTAAAAACTGCTATCCCTGGCCTTGATGAATTGATCGAAGGAGGTTATATCGAGTATGATGTTATCCTTGTGACCGGAGGCCCTGGCTCAGGAAAAACAACTTTCGGAGTTCAATATCTTGTGGAGGGTGCAAGAACTTTTGATGAGCCTGGAGTACTTGTTTGCATGGAGGAAACCCCTTCAAGGATAATCCGGGATATGTGGAGATTTGGCTGGGAACTTGAGAAACTCATATCCCAGAAGAAGCTGAAAATAATCTATGCAAATCCTTTCACATACATAAGATACGCAAAAACACTACAGGACATTCCAGGCAATGTTATTACTGCAAGGAAAAACATTGGCGATCTATTTGAGCAAATTCAAATCGAAGCTGAAGCGATCCAGGCAAAAAGAATATTTATCGATTCGATAACATCCCTTAAAATATCTCCGGACCAGTCAGAAGTAAGGCATATGATATCAGAGTTTATCAAGAATCTTGAGTTTCTTGATTGCACTACGGTTCTGTCAAGTGAAATGCAAGGAGAGCAATCATTCAATGTTGAAGAGTATCTTTGCTCAGGCGTCATAAGACTTCATGTGTTCAGGGCGGAGGGAAACAGAGTAAAAGCAATCGAAATATTAAAGATGAGAGGCGTCAAGCATGATGAGACCCTGCATCCATATGAGATCAGGGAAAAAGGCATTGTCGTTTATCCGGGTGAGACCGTCATGAACGATGAGATCAGCCTTTTTGATGCAGCTAGAAAGAAATGACCTGGAGAATAAAACAGATGTCCCTTACCTATAATGAAATAGCCAGTAAATATGAAAAGTATATATTCCAGACATATACCCGCCAGCCCATAGCTATAAAGAGTGCGCAGGGCGCGCTGGTCACGGATGTTGATGGAAAAGAATATATCGACTGTGTGGCAGGAATCGCCGTAAATAATGTGGGACACTGCCATCCTGCAGTAGTAGATGCAATAAAACAACAAGCAGAGCAATTAATTCATGTCTCCAACCTGTATTATACCGAGAACCAGGCCATTCTCGCCGAAGAACTTGCCAGCATTTCGGGGATGGATCGTGTATTTTACTGCAATTCCGGCGCTGAAGCAGTAGAAGGCGCCCTGAAACTTGCCATGAAGACCTCTGGCAAAAAAGAGTTCATAGCTACAGAACATGCATTCCACGGACGCACTCGCGGCGCCCTGAGTGTCACACATAAAGAAAAATACAGGAAACCATTTGAACCTCTTGGCCCCGCAGTTTTTGTCCCTTATAATAATGCCGATGCCATAAGGTCGGCGATAACAGGGAATACCGCAGGCGTAATACTTGAACCCATCCAGGGAGAAGGCGGAATTATCATTCCGTCTGAAAGGTATCTTAAGGAAGTAAGGGAAATTTGCGATGAGAAAGACGTTTTATTGATCCTTGATGAAGTACAGACGGGTTTTGGCAGGACTGGAAAATGGTTCGCAAAAGAGCATTCCGATATTACTCCGGATATAATGACAACCGCAAAAGCAATGGGAGGAGGCTTCCCAATGGGCGCAATGCTTGCCCGTGAGGATGTGGCTACAAATTTCGTTCGCGGTGACCACGCTTCAACGTTTGGCGGCGGAGCTTTAGCCTGTGCGGCTGCTCTGGCTAATATTGATGTGATCAAAAAAGAAAAACTTGTGGAAAGGTCGCAAGTTCTGGGAAATTATCTCGTTTCGAAACTTCGCGGGCTTAATAAGGATTACGTTTTGGAAATACGGGGCAAAGGATTGATGGTTGGCATGGAACTCTCGATTAAGTGCGAGGACATTGTTGCAAAAGCACGCGAAAAAGGTGTTCTTCTTAATTGCACATCAGAATCAGTCCTGCGTTTTGTCCCGCCTCTTACTATCACAAAACAACAGCTTGATACAGTGGTGTCGGTGCTGGATGAGATTTGAAAAACTTGTCCGGCCAACGGTAAAGGATATCAAGGAGTATGTACCCGGTAAATCCATAGAGGAAATAGCTAAAAAATACGGGCTTGATCCTGATACCATAATCAAACTTGGTTCAAATGAAAATCCACTTGGGCCATCGCCTCTTTCTGTGATGGCCATAAAAGAAAAAGCAGGAAGAGTCAACCTGTATCCTCAGGCTGATGCGCTTGAATTAAGGAGTGCCATTGGAAATTACGCCGGTTATCCAGCCAGTAATATCGTTGTTTCAGGGAATGGTATGGATGGGATTTTTGATACGATAATGAGGTTATTCATGTCACCAGGCGCCGAATCAATAATACCCCTACCAACGTTTTCCTATTATGAGATATCGACACTTGCCAATGGTGGAAAGCCTGTGTTCGTTGATAGGTGTCCTGATTTTTCCATTTCCCCGGAAAAGATCCTTGGCAAAGTAAATGAGAATACAAGTTTGATTTTTCTCTGTTCTCCCAACAACCCATCCGGGAATTCTATCTCAGAAAAGGATGTACGAAAAATCCTTGATTCTGTTGACGCTATCGTGTTCATAGACGAAGCTTATGTTGAATTTGCCGATAGCAGCATAACCGGGCTTGTCAGTGAATATGAAAATCTTATTGTTGGCCGCACTTTTTCAAAAGCGTTCGGACTTGCAGGTATGCGCATGGGTTATGCAATTGTACCAGAATGGATAGCAAGAGTTTATATGAAAGTAATGACTCCGTTCTCAATGGATTTTTTATCTACTGCTGCGGGATTAGCTGCCCTTGAGGATAGGGAATATCTTAAAAAGAGCATCGAGACCGTAAAAAATGGGCGCATCCAACTTTCAGGCGCACTTGGATCACTTTGCAAAGTATATCCAAGCGATGCTAATTTTATTATGATAGATGTATCTCCCCGCAGCGCAAAAGAAGTTTCTGAATCCCTGTTGAGAAAAGGGATAATAATCCGGGATTGCACGTCTTTCAGGGGTGCAGGTAAGTCCCTGATACGGATATCTGTTGGTACAGAGGTGCAGAACGAAAAAGTCATTACAGCATTTCGCGAAATATTATGATAATCGCTCTTACAGGTACGCCGGGCACAGGAAAAACAACGGTCTGCGAAGTAATTAGAGAACATTCACAGTACAAAAAGCAATACAGCATAATAGATGTGAATAGACTCGTTCTTGATGAAAAACTATACACAGGAAAAGATGAAGCGCGGGATACTTATGAAGCTGATATGGATAAGCTTGAGGAGCGCGTGAAACAGGAAATTGAAGATATATGCAATGGATTGGATATCATAATGGAAGGACATCTTTCACATCATTTGCCAGCAGATGCCGTTATCGTGCTTCGGGCGCATCCTGTCGCCCTGCGAAAGCGCCTGGGAAAAAGGAAGAATTATTCATTCCAGAAAGTAAAGGAGAATGCTGATGCTGAAGCGCTGGACGTAATATTGGTGGAAGCGACTGAAAGAAATATGAACGTGTTTGAGATCGATACTACAAATATGAACCTATTGGCAGTTGTGAAATCGGTTATTTCAATAATTGAAGCCCTTAGACAGGGAAAAGTGCTTGAAGAATTCAGGCCAGGAAAGATAAACTGGATCGAACAGGTGGAAATGGATTAATCTCAGGCATTGTCCTGAATTTCGAACAACCATTTCCATAAAGGTATGAACTTGACGCATTTTCCATTATATTTTTCCTCACCCTCGATCTCTTCTGTAATAATGAGTCCTTCCCCCAGGTCAAATTCTTCCATAGCTTCCAGCAAGCCACCTAATTCACGCTCACGATTTTCTCTTGTCAGGGAATAACAGACCTGGATAGCTGAATCGATTTTTTCGCCGGTTTTTATTATGAAGTCACATTCTCGTTTGTCCTTATAGTAATAGATATCATTTCCTTTCCCGGAAAGTTCCAGGAAAACCGTATTCTCGTAAAGTTTACCAATATCCTCGCTGAACTTAAAGCACACGATATTTCGAAGTCCTGAGTCTATAGCATAGACTTTCCGGGGATTTTTTTCCTGCTCCTTCAATGAATATGAAAATTTGTTTACAAAGAATATGAGATATGTATCCTGGAAATGATATGAATATCTTTCAACGCTGTCTAAGCTTATTCCAAGAAAATCAGCAATTTTCCGGAAAGTTGTTGGCGATGCGATGTTTGTTAAATAATATTTGCCCAGGCTCTTGAGTTTATCTATCTTTGTTATTTTGTATCTTTCTGCAATGTCCCTATATATTATATCCTCAAAATATCTTGTAAGTTGTTCGTTCTTTTCTCCGGACATTACAACTCCGGGAAAACCTCCTGATGCAAGATATTCACGCAGCATTTGTTTTATTTTAAGCTTATTTGAGAGCAGTTCAAACTTTGTATTGATCTTCAAATCATTAAAATATAAAAACTCAATGAATGTCAGTGGATTTACATGAATATCCACATGCCTGCCGGTCAAAGCTGACCCGAGTTCCTTGCTCAATAATCTTGCGGACGAACCCGAAACGAAAATATGTGCCTTTCCTTTTTCATGCAATCCACGAACAAACTTTTCCCAGCCTATTATATGCTGGACTTCATCAAGAAAAAGATAAGGAATAGTTGAGGGCTGGACTATCTCCAGATATGCCTGGTAAGCTTCATCCATAAACCTGATCGAAAGATCGTCAATGAATTTTGGTTCCTCAAAATTAATATATAAAAAATTCTTCCTGTCCTCTCCTTTATCGATCATGGTTTTAATATATTGTTTCATTAATGTGGATTTACCGGATCTTCTTACTCCTGTTACGAATACGATCTGTTTTGTCTTGTTAAAAATCTCAAATTTTCGTAAATAATCTCTCCGCACAATCCCTGTATATGGAGTATTTGACCAGAAATTCCAATCATCCAGGATCTCGATTATTCTTTCTTTTTCCATAGCAGATACTATGTATGTATCCAATAATAAAAAATCTATCGGTCACCTCATGGAAAAAGTGACCGATAGAGTTTAAATCACCATGTTTCCCAGTGAACAAGCCTTTCCATAGCGATCCTCGGCGGCATGGCTGGCTGTTCATCCGGATACCCAACCGGTATTATCGCAACAGGTAATGTTTTATCCGGTATTCCGAAAAGCTCACTGACCGCGTTTTCATCAAAAGCGCCGATCCAGCATGTGCCAAGGCCCATAGAATAAGCCGCAAGAAGCATGTTCTCGATGCCCGCAGTAGCATCCTGTGTCGCATAAAGTTCTCCCCTTGATCTGTATATCCGTGATGAGCGCTCAATATTTGCAACAGCAACGATAACAATGGGTGCCTGCTCAATGAATGACTGGCCAAGAGCCGCTTTTGTTAATTTTTGTTTTGTTATTTTGTTGGTAACTATTATGAAATCCCGCGCCTGCAGGTTTCCAGCAGATGGTGCCATTTGCGCGGCTTTGACCAACTCTTCAATTATCTCTTTTCCTACTGCCCGATCTTTGAATTTCCTGACAGACCTTCTCCCCTGGATAACTTCCATACACTCCATAATATTTCCTCAGGATTAGAATGGACACGCAAAGATAATAAATTATCTGGAAAGTTCGATGTTTGTTTTTTTGATTCTTTCCTCTAAACGTTTACGCTCAATAATATCCTCAAAGACCATTACAGTACCCATAATATTTCCAAAATTGTCTTTTATAAGGGATCCAATAATATCAACAGGTACTCCCATTCCCTCTTTTGATATCAATACAGTGTGCTCTGCAAGTCCGTAGAAAATTCCTTCCCGTATCGCCTTGGTTACCGGGTTTTCCACTTTTATATCAGGTTTTTCACTGATTATATTAAAAACAGTAGAAATGGGTTTTGCGAATGCTTCATCAAATTTCCAACCAGTCATAGCCTCTGCAAATGGGTTCATGGTCTTTATTAAACCGTCTTTATCTGTTGATATTACAGCTTCCCCGAGGCTTTTGATCGTTGATGACAACCAGTGTTCGCTTTCCTTCAATTTATTTTCCATCTGGTGTTTATAGATTGCTATCTCGATATTGATATGAAGCTCTCTTTCCCTGAAGGGTTTTATTATATAACAGTATGGCTCTGTTATTTTTGCTCTTTCAAGGATATGCTCATCAGAATATGAAGTAATATACAGGATAGGAATATCGAACCGGTCATGTACCACTTTTGCCGTTTCAATGCCGTCCATTGCACCCTGCAACATAATATCCATAAGCACAAGGTCAGGGCGCATTCCTTCTATTTTTTCAATAGCTTTTTCCCCTGAAGATTCAACAGAAGGAACTGCATACCCTAAACTGATCAAGGTTTCCCTCAGGTCTTCAGCAACGATACTTTCATCTTCGACAATGAGTATCTGTTTTTTAGACATTATTTAGCTCCTTTAAAATTAATTTTGATTTCAGTCCCATGGTCGCGATTCAGGTTGATCTCTCCATTTAACTGATTCTGTGCCAATATTTTAACCAGATGCAAACCCAGACTGTTACTGTTATCGAAATCTATTCCTTGCGCTATGCCTATCCCATTATCGCATACTTCTAAACTATATTCATTTTCACCTGTTCGCCGCATAAAAATCTTGATTTCACCTTTTTTACCATCAGGAAATGCATGTTTCAATGAATTGGTGACAAGCTCATTGATGATCAAACCGCAGGGAATGGCTGAATCAATTCCAAGTGAAACATTTTCAACTTTAATAGTCGGTATGATACGGCTTGAAATAGTCCCATAGGAGTGGAATATACTCTTTATGAGGTCTTTGGCATAAACATTAAAATCAATTTTTGTAAAATTTCCGGACTGGTAAAGTTTCTCGTGAACCAGAGCCATGGAAGAGATCCGGTTCTGGCTATCTTTGAAAAACTCAATATCGTCCTTATCTTTGGCATATCTTGATTGTAGCCTGAGTAAACTGGAAATAACCTGCATATTATTCTTGACCCGATGATGTATTTCCCTGAGAAGGGTTTCTTTCTCTAAAAGAGAAGATCTTATCAGTTCTTCCGATCTCTTTCGCTCAGTTATATCCCGTGATATTCCAGCAAAAGCAACGACTTTACCTTCGGCATCCTTTATTGGTGAAATTGTCACACTGACATCAAAAACACTTCCGTCTTTTCGCTTCCTTATAGTTTCATAAGCTGTAATGACATTGCCGGACTTTACTTGCGCCAGGAGCTTCTCGGTTTCTGGAATTATATTTCCGGGTATTGTGGGCAATTTGATCCCTACTGCTTCCGTGGCAGTCCATCCGTATATCTTTTCAAAACCAGTGTTTACCTGGAGGATTTTTTTTTCAATATCCAGTATTATGATGGCATCAGAAGTGTTGTTAATAAATGATTCAAGTTTTTCTTTAGTGCTTTTCAGTTCAGCTTCTGCTTTCTTTCGTTTTCGCCGCTCCTGTGCCTCGCTGAGTTCTCTCTCGATAGCAGGTATGAGCCTTGCAAGATTGCCTTTTATGAGATAGTCATGCGCCCCGGCTTTCATGGCCTGTACAGCAGTATCTTCACCGATATTTCCTGATACGATTATTATCGGTATGTCAAGACCGCTTTCCTGTAAGATCCTGATCGCATCCAATCCCGAAAAATCAGGCATTACATAATCAGATATAACGATATCCCATGATTTTGCCGTAAGTGCAGTTCGCATACCTTCGGGAGTGTCCACAAGTTCATAATCAGGTTTGTAACCACCACGCTCAAGTTCTCCAATTAATACCCGTGCGTCAAATCTGGAGTCTTCAATAATCAATACACGAACTTGTTTATTCATTAAGGATGATCTCCTTTTAAAAGGATATATTTATGATTATGATACTAATTATGATAGTTTAAATAGATTTTCATGTACAATTTTTTTAAATTGTGTAATATAAAATTTGGACTTATGCAAGTTTTGTCTGCTGGGACTTTGCTTTTAATCCATCAAGGTCGATCAGATCTTTAATAATATCTATCAGGACTTTATTCCCAAGAAGCTGGATCTCAGTTGTGTCCCCGTTCATCTCAAAAGCCGGATCATCTACGGGAATTTTTATGCGTGTTACAGCTAAGCGGTGCTCGTTGAGGAGGGCATCCTTTGACTCTTTTACGTTTTCGGTCTTTCGCGCTTCGATACCCAACAATTCAAGCTCACATTTGAAAGAAGGGCGGTGGAAAAGCGAGCTAAGGATAAATACTGCAATTCCTGACCTTTCTGAAATGTCAATATCTTTCAAATGTTCTTTCACAATACTATAAATATCACGTTTCATACCGGGTTTTAAAACATATACTTTTGATGGCGGTATGTCGATCTCTTCCACGTAACCGGTTTCATGCAAAGCCCGAAGATATCCTGTAAGTATCAGCCTGTGCTGGTCATATCCGTTCTTTTTCAATTCCCGTGCTATACTGCTTATGGACATCTGCTTATTTGCCATCACTTTTGTAAGGATATTGTAATATTCCGACATGAACAAATTAGATTTGATAACAAACCTGATATATGTTTGGGTGTCAAACATCATTATCATACGCCCTTTGCAGTGAGCACCAACACTTTAAAATGCAACGGTCACATAGCGGCGCTAACGTTATATACTCCCTTAAGTTAATGATTAAGCAATGGCACGAAAGCTGAATTCACTGGATCTTCAAATTCTTAAAAAAATCGCTCCTGAACTTGTCGACAACACATGCGGACATGCGGGGTGGGAATTCAGGTCAGTGCTTCCTCCTGTGAGCCAGCATATTTCTACCTCAAAGAGTGATTTCAGGGAACGGTTGTTGAAGCTTTCTGATGAAGAATTGAATTACCTTGTAAATTTGATATTTGAGGGAATGGAGAGCCTTCATTGCGTTAAAAAGGAGCATGTCGATGCGCTTATTGAGGTCGCAGGCGAAAAGATCTCAAGAATAAAAGCCACAGAATTGCTTGAACTTTACAGGTTCGCAGGTGATTGAAATGCCGCATATTATGGAATTGTTCGGGAAAACAAGGGTTGTAATAAAGGATGGGAAAGTTGTGGAGGTTGGTGAACCTGTTGCGGATTGGTGTCCTGTTTTCAGTAAGGTTTCAAATGTTTCAAGACTCACCTCCCTGGAAGCAAAAAAGAATATGGAATACAGGATACGCGAACTGGGGATGTTTACCCCGGAAAGAAAGTTGGATCAGGGTGTTTTTGTCAATTTCGGGGCAAGTGAGATAATGATGACCGCCCTTTCCCGCGGGATTATCGATTCCACGGTCACTGTATGCGATGGTGCGGGAACTGTGATAACTAGTAATCCTGTACTGGTACAGGGTATGGGTGCTTTGATGTCAGGACTTATTGAAACCGAGCCGATAACGCAAATTATTGCAGGGATCGAATCGCGGGGAGGTATAGTTCTTGATAAAGAAAATGCAAGAATAGACCAGGCAGGAGGTCTTGTAAGAGCGTGTGAACTGGGTTATAAGAAGATTGCGGTAAGTGTTGTCTCTCCTGCAGAGGCTTTGAAACTTCGTTTGATAGAAAAAGAAAAGAATATTGACCTTATCCTTATCGGGGCTCATCTCACAGGAATCCAATTCAGGGAAGCACAGGAGCTTATTGCGAAAATGGATATTATCACAAGCTGTGCTTCAAATATGGTGCGCCACCTTGTACGTCCCGTCCTCCAGGCCGGAACTTCTGTTCCCATGTTCGCATTGACACAAAAGGGCAAAGAATTGATCATTGAGAGGGCAAAGGAAATAGAATCACCAATTCTAGTCAGCACAGCAGAATTGCCTGTGCTGCCTGAGCATAAGCAACCCAGACCACTAAGATAGATCATATAAGATCATATAGTGTAAGTGAGCCCTTGCCAGAACTTTAATCTAATAATGTGAAACAAATCATTAGTAATAAAAAAGCCAATTAAGATTTTGACTTTGTCTGTCTTAAAGTAATTTTCCTGGAATAGCAGCCTATTAGTTTTAAATAGCTGTTGCGGGTATCGCTGTTGCTTTCGCTGCCCAGGAGACCATCTCAAACGTCTTCGGCGCCTTTTCGATACTTACGGATAGACCTTTTAAAATTGGTGATAGAATCGAATTATCTGAGACTGAAATCGGTGATGTGATTGATATAAGGGTGCGAAGCACTCGCATTAAAACCATGGATAACAAGATAATTATCCTACCCAATGCAGTCATCTCCAAAGGAAAAATCATCAACTATTCTGAGTCAGATCAAGAAGTCAGATTCACTATCAAGACCGGGATAAGCTATAAATCGGATATTGACCGATCACAACGGTAATACGAATATGAGGAGCAAATATATCTTATTTTTTGTAATTGTAATAATTGCGATGTTTGTATTAGTTATCCATAATGGACAGGGTCCGATGCTGGGAAGCCTGGATGTAGCTATGTTTCATGCTATAAATCAAGATATGCAGAGTCCAGTATTAAACAGAATAGCTGCGACAGCATCGGATATTGGATCCAATGACACAAATATTTTCATGTACTTATTTTTTTTGAGTTCTATAATATTGCTTATCTCAATAATTTGTAAAAATAGAGAGTTAAAAAAAATAGCCATTATATTACTGATAGCTGTAGTTATTTCTGGATTAATTCTTGGCCCATTGAAAACGATCTTTGGGGTATCCAGACCATATGTTTATCTAAATAATGTTCATGTTTATAGTGACGGCAGGTGGCTCGATACCATAGAGCAATCTGATAATAGAGATAGTTTTCCTTCAGGACATGCGGCAATCACATTCACTGTGCTGGGAGTTCTTTGGATGTACAATAGATTAAGAATACCACTTCTAATATTTATTTTAATAATAATGTTTTTAATTGTTTATGTAGGTCAGCATTACATCTCAGATATCATTGCAGGCGGATTTATTGGATTTATGATTGGTTATTTAGTCCGACGCTCATTCGTGTAGTTTACTATTACTTATTGATTAATGCGTTCTATTTATTATGGGTATAATTCTGATGTTATCATTATTTGAGAATGGGCTATCATATTTATATCACATAAGAGCGAAAAAGAATCCAGATTCAAAGTGACAAATACGCCTTAACATTTAGCTATCGATTGTAATTAAATTATATCAAACAGGGTTTATTTATGGCAGCAGACAAAGCTGAAGAATTAGTAAAAATGAAACTGAGAACAAAATTATCATATTATGTCAGTCCTTTATGGTTAAAAATAATAATGGTATTAATCATCTTGCTGCTTGTTGGCGGGTCTAATATACATGCTTAGCGGCAATATAAGAAATCAGGGGGGAATGACAGCATGACCTATATTCTTTCAAAAAAGAATTTTTTTCCATATACCACCAACAATGATCTGTTATGCTATCCCTCAATCCTGTATTTTTGGTTGACCTGGAGGAAGAAATGTTTGGAATAGAAGATATTATATTAATTCTGGCCGTAGCTTTATTGTTATTCGGGTCAAATAAACTTCCCGAAATGGCAAGGTCATTAGGCAAGGCAACAGGAGAATTCAAGAAAGCGCAGATGCAAACTGAAACCGAATTGAAGCAAATGGTTAAACCATTAGACGATAAGGATGAAAAAATCCATAACCTTGCAGCAGAAATGGGTCTGGATACCCGGAATAAATCTAATGAGCAGCTTATTGAAGAGATTCGTTCAAAAATAAGATCGAATGAAGTTTTAAAAACATAATATGAATACTGGTAAGATTATCTTAGTCGGAACAGCTCATGTTTCTGAAAAGAGCGTAACTGAGGTCAATGAAGTAATTGAAAGGGAAAAGCCCGACATTGTGGCTGTAGAACTCTGTAAAGCCAGGTATAATGCATTAAAAGGGAAAGAAGAAGTTAAAGAAGTAAATGTTAAAGACTTACTCAGCGGAAACAGATTTTATCACTTTTTGATGCAATGGCTTCTCGCTTATGTTCAGAAAAAATTCGGTAAAGAGCAGGGGGTTAAGCCAGGTGCTGAGATGCTGTCTGCAATTGAAAAGGCCGAGAAAATGAACGCACATTTGGCACTTATCGATAGGGATATCCAGATCACTATTGCACGTTTCTGGAATAAAATGTCCATTTTTGAGAAGCTAAAGTTATTTATTTCTCTCATTGGTGCAACATTCGGTTTCGGTACAGAAGATATTGATATGGACAGAGTGACAGATGAGGATGTAGTCACCCAATTGGTATCTGAGTTGAGGAAGATTGCCCCTACTGCTGTATCTGTTCTTTTGGATGAAAGAAACGCTATAATGGCAAAAAATCTGATTGATTTCTCCAGGGAAGGAAAGGTTGTAGCTGTTGTAGGAGCAGGCCATCGTGAAGGCATCCAGAAGTATCTCGATGCTCCGAAGTCTATTCCTCCAATTGAGGAATTATTGGCGCTCCCAAAAAAGCGCGTTAGCTGGTTTAAGGCTGCTGCTATCGGATTATCCGTTATGGTTATAGGATTACCGGCTCTTCTTGTCTATTCCGGGACTCTTTCTTTAATGACTCTCTTGACCATGCTGTTAATTTTATTCATAACCAAGGGAACACTCTCGGCTGCTGGTGTTATACTCGCACGTGGACATTCTCTTTCAATTTTAACTGCTTTTAGCCTTGCATGGTCCGGATTCCTGCATCCCTGGTTGCCAGTCGGGTGGCTCGCCGGGATTGTGGAAACGCATTATCGCCCACCAATGACCGAAGATTTCAAAAACATAATGAAAACTGAAAACTTAAAAGAATTAATGCAGAATAGATTATTTCGTATTTTACTTGTTGCTGGCCTTGCCAACTTTGGGAGTATGCTTGGGACTATTGTAGCGATACCTTTGATAGTTCATTATCTTGGTATTTCCAATCCATTGGAGATATTTAAAACAGCATTGAACACTGGAATCAATTTAGTACATTGAGAATCGGATCATCCCATTTTTCTGGCAGCAAGCTCAATGGCCTCAAAAAGGCTGTCCCTGGGCATGATGATGGCTACAGGTATTCGCAGCACCTTTTCAATTGTGGTACTGACTATTGGTGCGCATACCACTGCTTTTGCACCGTCCCTCTCTGCTTTTATCGCAGCTATGATAGCTTCTTCCATCGAGGTTGCTGAATATTCCCTGATGGTAAGAAGGCGGTCTTTTACCTTGAGTTTCTTCTCCGTGATCAGATCAAGTACAGGCCGGGCTGCTATTACAGCAATGAACCCGGACTTTTCCCTTTCGAGTTGATCCTTGCCTTCCAGTTTCTGCAAAAACGATATAATTTGTCTCAGGGTCTTTACGTTCGGTTCACGGTGGCCTGATAATATCTTGTATATGGTGCTTGCCGGGATGCTGGACTTTTCACTGAATTCCCCGGCGGTCATATGCAGTTCATCTTTTATTGTCCTTGCGAACTCCTTGATAAAGGCCTCATCCGATTCTATTACTGCTTTTATTAGATCATCTGCTGTCATTATCTATCACCGGAATTGAGAAATATAACCAAAATAGGAGAGAGGGGCGTGGCTACACCCCTGTTTTCCAGATAAATAGTCGGATGCAATTGAGAAATACAACCGCTATATGCCAGATTACAATCTGTCATAATTAATGGTAAAAATTGGGTCAATATTTAAGTCTTTGCATCAAAGACATAATTTTTTCCTGAAAAGATATAATCTTTTCCTGAATGGAAAAATAGAATTAAATTTTATACTTTTGTCCACAAATCTATAAGAAGCTGTACACAAAGAAAGTTCAATGATATTGAATTTCAATAATTAGTTTCTAATAAACCTCATTTCTTGATTTTCCAGAAATTGCAGAAAGAATTTTTCACGATTAATAATCAAATCAAAACACAAACTTTAAAAGACCTTATGATTATTCATGAAGAAATTCAGCCGTTGGCTTGGATTTCAAAATTTGTTATAGGAGGAAAAATATAAATGGCACTGGATATTGGGATAACAATAGGACTTTTTATCATTTTCCTGATTGTACTGATCGGGCCGTTCAAGATCAAGATCATTGAGCAAAATCTGGAAGTATTTTTATTTATTTGCGGCGTGCTTGCCCTGACCATTTCACATTTCGTTACGCTGGAAGGTGTGGAAACAGGGTGGCGCTGGTCAATAGTAGAAGAAGCATTAATTGCTCCTTTATATATATCTAACAGTCTTCATTTACCTATAGGGATCGTGCAGGTCGTACTGGTCGTAGGATTGATCATTTACAAATG
>CABMCA010000072.1 GCA_902384525.1 uncultured archaeon | reverse complement strand
TGGTGAATGCGAAGAATGGATACAATATGCGTGAACATTCATCATTCAGCTATCGAACTCCACTGGAAATATGGAACTCCTCAGGAATTTCATTGGGCGTTACTGCAGGAGGTCTGTGGACATGAACAGTAGGCGATAATATTATTATTAATTACAATCAATTATTGATAGGTATAAAAATGTACAGGGTTCATTAAAGGGAGAGTACAAAATGGGAAATAAAATTTTCTTAGCAATATTTTTGCTATTTATTGTGACTATAACTAACGCCCACGCTCTTGAAAGTGGCGTCTCGATTCCTCTGGTCGCAGATATGATGACAGATAATGGAGAAGAAGGGTCTATACTTAATGCTCAAGTGATAGTCACAAATGGTACAGGACATGTTTTCGTAGATACCAATCCGTATACCCAGGTAGACCTTCAGGGTTCGGCAAGAATTGCTGCAATAGTAGCATCTGATGTATTAGGAGTAGATGAAAAATCGTATGATTTTTATTATATTATTAAGGTTGGATCGCCAATTATTGGAGGACCATCCGCAGGAGGAGCATTAACTGTGGCAACGATAGCCTCAATGAATAACTGGACAATTAAACCTGGTATAGCAATGACCGGAATGATTAATCCTGATGAGACTATTGGCCCTGTTGGAGGCATTCCTTTCAAATTACAGGCTGCAGCAGCTAAAAATACAACATTATTTTTAGTTCCCAGAGGACAATTAATAGTTAATGTTACCAATACCTCTACAATCAGAAGAGGACCTTTTATAACAACCCGAACAAACGTAGAAACAGTAAATCTGAATGATTTAGGGGCGAAATTGAAAGTGACTGTTAAAGAGATTGATACGATCCAGGATGCTGTTTTAGAATTTACAGGATATGATATTAATAAGCCATCTATAAACAAAACAGTATTTACTTCTAGCTATCTTAATCGATTAGAACCTCTGGCATTTCGATTAAGGAATGAATCGAAAAGCATGTATAACAATTCATCTTCATTAAATAATGATTTAATAAAAAATGCGGCAGATCTGCAGGATAAAGCTGATGGTTTGGTTAGTAATAAGAAATATTATGCAGCAACTTCACTGTATTTCGAATCCATGATCAATATACTCACTGCTCAATGGGGTAATGAATATAATCAAAATCCGAATAAAGAACAATACATTTCAAGCCTTACAGATATTGTTGAAACACAGATACAAAATTCAGAAAAAGATGTCGAAAAATATAAATCCGGCGGGATTACCGATGTAGAAATCATTGGCGCAGCAGAATCGAGAATAGTAGATGCGAATAACACATTGGGAAATATCAGGGATACAAATAATGTAAATAATGTAATTTCATCGCTCGCTTTTGCTTATGAAAGAGCCAAAACAGCTCAGTGGTGGCTGACACTTGCTGCCCCTTCTAAAACGATAATACCGGAAGATGTACTTATAGACCGCTCAGGCTGGTATCTTGGGCAGGCACAATCAATTAATACATATGCACAAACATTGATATCTGAAAGCGGAAGCCCCAGTATAAATAATTTGGCAGATATGACTCTCCCTCAAAAAGAGATAGACCATGGTTATTATTCCGGTGCAATATTTGATTCTCTTCAAGCCATGGCTAGATTGAGTACCGCTATAGGGTTATTAGGTGTGGATGATCCTTCTATTAGAATAAATCAAAGTGCCAGAGTTGCACAGGACGCTATAAATGAGGCCAGATCTAATAATATAGAACCAACACTTGCTGTAAGTGCCTACGAATATGGAGAAATTTTGACAGAACCATTTGACAAAATATCTCAATATTCTTATGCAAAAATGGTTGCTAAGACTACAGAATCCCTGTATTCTCATACACTATCAGGTAACCAATCACCATCAGGTAACCAGTCACCATCAGGTAACCAGTCACCATCAGATAATCAATCAAAACCAACACCTTTTGGTTCAATACAGAGAGCTCCAGCCTTTGAAGCAATTATTTCGTTAATAATTGTATTGATAGTTAGAAAAATGAGAAGATGATCCGGGAAATGTGGTTGAGGTTGAAGTTGTTAAGATCATTTGTATAATATTCCTGTGATCTTCCTTGAGTGAATAGCTGCGATGTTTTCTCATCAAATAAATATGCAGAATACCCAGCCTTGTATGCATCTGCCCAACCATAGAAGAGACACACCTATAATTAACTTCAAATCCCTGTTTCTTAAGGTAATCATAAACTTCACACGTTGTATAATTCCTGGCCTGCAAAAACAGGCTTAGAAGACATTTCCGTATGCCTATCTTATCCCTTACTAAAAATTTCAATAACCTTTTTTCCACACTTTCTTCTACATTATTTATCATAGCGCCTCATCGATAATTACTAATTTGCCGGATAATCCCCTATTTGATGCATGTGTTTGAGCATTGAAATATTGTCCATAATCTTCTTCATACTGGCAAAACCAAAAATCATTAATTTCATCCCAATTAATTTTTGCTTTAATATCCTGTTCTTTTTTTGACATGATAATTGACCTCGCCATTTCCTTATTTTCAGAAGGAAATAATAATACATATACCTATTCGATAATAAATGGTGTAATCCATTCTCATGAAGTGAGGATATCATTTATTTTAAAATGGAAGCCAGCCTACGCCATCGCATTTTGGATGGTGTTTGCACACCCATGTACCTGTTTTTGGATTCCACTTTATCTCATTTTCCTTATAGGTTTCTCCACAATGTTTACAACGTACATGCTTTTCTGAATTTGGATCTGGCCTAAAAGGAGGCACTGTACCTTCTTTACGCGCTTTAATATCATCTGATTGCTTACTTCCGGATATCATAATATAACTGAGATGTGTAGAAATGTTTTATAGTTTACTATCCAAAAATCATTGAAAAACAATCAGAAAGTTCAATAATGTTCATTTCATGAATAGCGTCCACCAGTCAATTATTGTGATAGATAGATAAACAATTGCAAAACACTTAATAATATTCGCGATTGAAATTATAATCAAGAACCGCTTTGAGTCATAATTTTGTATTCCGGCAACTACAGGAGCAAGGTTGCAAACAAAAGGAATCCATGGAGAAACGAGGAGTAAAAATGCACCATATTTCAGAAAATACCTGTTGGTCTGTTCTTGTTTTTCCTTATTTTTATAAGATTGGATAAGTTTTGTAAGTCCATGTTTTCCAATCAAATAACCTAAGAACGCTCCAAGTATTGAACCTAATGTCAATATTATAAATATTATTCCAGAATCTCCTCCTGCACCAAGCAGTCCAAATACAACAGCCTCAGTAGGTATTGGTATGAGAGACGACAAAAAACTGACGATAAAAAGACCGACCATGCCATAAAAAATAAATATATCTAATAATGCCATTCTTACTCATAACCTTATGATTTTAAAGGATATGAAATATTGCAAAAAAATATTTGGATTTGACAATAATACTCCTGAGCCATAAAATCGGTTGTATTGCCCTGGTATAAATTTCTGTCCTGTCATGCCTGAGCCTTCGCAGCTCAAGTTCGATCATAGCAAACATTTCCCTTACGGAATCCATTATTGTCAAATCTATCCCTTCTTGCTCCTTATCTGCGTAATCTATTTATAGTTAACCGCTAAACTTATAGTGAACAAATATATACTATACGTTATATATACATCTTCATGGTAAATGAATGGAGAATAATACAAAGAAGGGGACAGCTTAGGATTTATCAGAAAGATGAAAG
>CABMCA010000071.1 GCA_902384525.1 uncultured archaeon | reverse complement strand
GATGTACTGCAGGACGCTAGATATGGATATAACCATAGACCCAACTCAGCATTTGGCTACAGGAACCCTTTAGAAGTTATGGCTACAAAAATATCAAATTTACCCCAACAGGTCGGTGGACACTAACTTTAGTCCTGATAAGCAAGAATATATAACAAAAGCGCCTGTAAATTCTGCAATATGCATGATGAAAATATCAACAAAATAAAAAAAATTATTGGATCATCTGCATGTATTCCCGATCCGGTCGAACGTTCGCGAAAATATAGGACTATAGTGGGAATCCTATCCCAGAACGCGGTACGTTCAAACGATCCAGAGTATATTGAAGAAGCAATGAAGATTGCAGGAATGGTTACTGATGATCCTTCCAAAGCTTATGTTGAGATAATTCGTGCCATTTCAAAAATGAACCGGAAAGATAAAAAAACATTCGATGAAACCGTTAAAATCACGGAAAAAACAGATAACGATCTTGACCTTTCTGTTGCGCTTTCTGAAATCGTATTTGCGTTTGGGAAATATGGTATTAATAAAAAAGATGAGATGATTTATTTTGCCTCTCTTGACCTTGTACAAAAAATACCGATGAACACATATCGTGCAATGGCTTATCGGAATCTTTCAAAGCTAATGGCAGATATTGATCAAATAAAGTCATTGGATCTGCTTGATAAATCTATTGAGATACTCGAAAAAAGTGAAGGGATCAAAACTATATATCAAATCCTGGCATATTGTGATACCAGTGCGGTACTGGCTAAACTTAATGATAATCGAAGTTACGGTTTTTTTAGAAAAGCAAGAGAAATGACTGATAATATCATGGATGATTTTGAGAAGTCCGCAGCTTTGTTAAAGATATTGGAAACCGGTATTGAAATTGGAACTAAATTCGAAGATAAAAAACTTTTGGATGATGTTGCCGGGATATCAAAGGGGATCACGAGGGAATATTATAAGACACTTGCAAAAAATGCACTATTAAAGAAAAAGAATTAGAATTAACCAAACTAAGACTGATAACTATTTTGGCACACTTAAAAGTGCTACAGCAATCAGGGCAAGTACCCATATTGCAATTTTTTCTTTTGTTATTTGAATGTTCATCCTATCTATCCAATAATACTATTGTCCATCATAATAATAAATCTATTGATGAAAAGTAATTATAAACGAATCAGATTGAGTATCTCTCCCCGGATCGATGTCCGTTTCATAATATCCTCTCTGTCTTTGAAAGGTCTTCCCTGCATCACCTGTGCAACCTGTTTATTATCCATTCCCGGAAGCATATTCAGTAACTTACCTGGAAGACGGTTAATATCGACAGGCACAGGAATCCCTGTTATCGACCTGTGCCCGTGGTCTGTTACGAGTATATCAAAGGAGCAACCAAGATCAAGCTTAAGTGGAATTCCCACAAGCAGGGGATATGTGCCAATTTGCCTTCCGAATGTAATTTTGTCGTAGATTTCCGTTCTGATATCTTTAAGTATGATTCCGGCAGGGATGACACGGCGAAGCATGGGAAGGTCAATCTCGTTCCTGATCTTTTCTTTATAGCGAAGAAATAGCTCCTTATTCTTCCATACAGCTTCATCATGCCCCTGCATCGGGGTTCCCGCAAATGTCATGACCTGCCTGATATTCACCCTCCTGACCATAAGACCGCTATCGAGCACTTTTTTCAGGAATTGAAAATTCAGTTCAAATGTTTTTTTTGTTTCACCTTTCAGTCCATGGACAAAATTAATTCCAGGCAAAAGTTCAGGAAGACCGCTTGCCCCGCGTGCAGCTCCTGCTTCGTTTAAGAGTTTTATCGCTTCAAATACTTCATCAGGCATTGCTTTCAGGTCGTTTTCACTGATAACGTCAGGGTCTGCACTTTCCATTCCGAGAGCTGCGACATCACCCGGTGTATGATATTTAACGATTATTTTTGCGATCTTTCGCGATTCATCCGGATACTTCGATATCGTTACGGGATTGGCATTATCCATATGCAGTACCTTAAGATCAGGCGCAACTTTGCGTATCCCGCTATAGAGTTCTTCCAGAGCTTCCGGGTCAGGGACACCTTTTTTTGATCCATACATGAATAAGTCGGGCTGTCTTCCTAACCTGAAATAGCGCGCCCCGTTCTCATAGAGAGCTGATACTTCTCTTACAATATCGTTAACTTCACGAAAATCCGGTTTTCCATAGAATGGTTCTGTGCAGAAAGAACAATGTGAATGGCGCGGACATCCCCGGTAAGTCTCAAGCTCGCACATGACAAATGGATAATCAGGATGCTGGGTGATAATGAAAGCGCCCGGTTCTGCCCATCTGCCTATTTCGCCGGTTGTCCGCATCCTGTGCTGGACAGACGCGGGGTCTTTGTGATCCATAAGATCATAAACGAACGCTTCGATGTCTTTCTTTGCAAGCGTAATTCCCGGAACAGAAAAATCTTTAGCAGATGAGCCGCCTTCTTCGCCAAATCCTAACCTGATAGGTCCCCCGATGATCTTTGTACCCTGAAGGTGCGATAATTCGTTGATCTCTTTAAGGGTGATGGGTGATGCTCTCAAATATTTCCCCGGAACCGTCATTCCTGCTATGATAATATAAAGATCAAATTTTAGCGGCTCCCTGCGCGTTCTTATTTGGTCTATGGTGCGATAGATGATATCCTCTTTTTGAACTCCTTTTTCAATGAGAGCGCCTGCTATATAACGAGGATAAGGAGCCATATACGGGGGAACGCCAAGGCATGCAGGTTCATCCACATACCCGTCAATTATTAGAACGCGCATTGTGTTGTTGTGATCGTAAGTTTTAAGGCTTGATAAATTAGAACTATATTACTCAATAAGATTCTTTATAGTTAAAAACGTATCTACAGGCCTCGTAACATTTGTACGGGGTTTGGGGTGACTTTTCTCGACAGAATCCGAAGCCGAAGGCATGGATGCCCCGGAATTCATTCTGAGGTGGGAAGGTTGGGGCTGAAGGCGATAAGAATATGTGCATCCTTAAGAATATATCTTAAACCAGTGCAAAAATCGAGGCGTAAAAAATGGGCACGGATAAAACTGCAAAAAAATAAAGAGAGCAGGGAATGAAAACAACCTCAATATGAGAGTAAATATGATGTTGAAGAAAAGTCTGGTCGATAAAAAAAGAACTAACAGAAATGGGAAATGTAATTATTAAATACTTTCCAATCAATTAGATTTGAACGGAGAATCTATCTATGGAAAAATATACCCTCCCTGTTGTAATAGAAAAAGACGATGATGGCTATTTTGCAATGTGTCCGGCTTTGCAGGGCTGTTACTCTCAGGGGGATACTTATGAGGAAGCCCTCGAAAATATAAAAGACGCTATCCGCCTGCACATAGAAGATATTCTCGAAAGCGGCGAGGTAATTGAAAAGATTAACTCTTTCAGTCTTGTTGCCCTTGAAGTGACAGCATGAGCGAAAAGCTACCAAGAGTAACTGCAAATGAAATAATCAATATTGTTGAAAAATTGGGCTTCCGTTTCTCAAGACAATCAGGTAGCCATAAAATATACAAGAATGATGAAGGAAAAAGAGTAACTATTGCTTATCATAGCGGAAAAATCCTGCATCCAAAAGTTGTTAAAAGTATATTGGTTGATGCTGGATTATCTGTGGATGAATTTAAGAAGATGATGAAAAAATAAGAACCACGAATTCTTGAGCCTATATCTGCTCTCTCTATACCGATTAAGTGTCCCTACTTTTTGGCAAATCCAATACAGCGAATTCTTGAACCAGAAATCAATCATCGTGTTCTGTCAAGTCTTCGGTGGATAAATAGAATACGACTCCTCCATAGAGGCGGGAGTCAATTATGCATATTATATTGCTATTAACATATCGTTACGGAATTCGTCAACCGAAGACTCTACAGTACCTAAGGCTGGAAATATTGTGAGAAAATCAAGTTATAAACAAAAAACGGAATATTATGTTCATATTTCTATGGTCATAGAATTGATATTTATGTTCATTAACTTTATAAAATGTGAAAAAGAAAATAGCAAAAATTTTGATGTCACTACTTATAATAGTGATAGTATCGTTACCAGTGATGGGGGCAACATATACTCCGGCTCAAGTGTTGTCGGCCATACAACCATATATGAAGTCAGCATACGCAATCAATCCAACTTCTCCTATGAAGCAATCACAGGATATGTTAGGACAAGTTTACATATACAAACTTCCAATAAATCCAGTTGTGTATGTGTATACAAGTTCAGGAGCAATTGATTGTGATGGACAGGCAACAATACATTGTACTGGTACAACAGACCCGGCATATCAAGGACAAACATCGTTTACTCAATCAAATGGTGAGCCTTTAAATGCTGAATTATTACCGTGGTATGTATTACCAGAAACACCTAATCCGATATTCGACTACGCAACTCGTGATATTCATGGTGGGGAGGCTGGCGTGGTTCTTTATAATGGTAAAATGGAGTACGGTGTATTTGGTGATGAAAGGGGTAGAGATGGTGGTAATAGCGCAGGGTTAGCAATAGGTGAAGTTAGTTATGCAATGGCATCTGTTCTCGGTATTAATCCGGACCCGGAAAATGGTGGTATAGAAAAGGATGTAACATATATTGTGTTTACAACAAATACAAATGTAGTTGCTCCAATTGAAAGTCATTCAGCTGCACATACAAAAGGTCAATCCGCTCTGGATAAAATGATGACTCAACTGAAACTACCATCCAACCTTGTAGCCAATTCAGGTTTTGAAACTGGAAATACAACTCCTGCAAATTGGACTTTTGTTACTAAGAACGGAATCACTCCTACATGGAGTACAACACATAATACTGGTAATAAATCTGTCAGGATATCAGTATCCGGTACAACAAACAAAATATCAGGAGACGTATGGTCTAGTTACATTACTTCAACGAGTGGTAAACAATATAATTTTTCTGCCTGGGGTAAAGCTACCGGAGCCGGTGGTACTAACGGTCCTGCTGTTCGAATAGCTGAGTATAATAAAAATCGTACATATTTACGACAGACTAATCTAATTTTTCCAAAAGGAAATTATAGTTGGACTAAATTACAAAAAACATTTACCACAGGTGCTAATACAACTTACGTTAGAGTATATGCCAATATCTACAATGGATATGGTACGTTCTGGGTAGATGATTTATCGTTAACGGCAGTAATGGTATGGTTATTAAATGGGATGGCATTATAATTTGTGCTTTCTATGTTAGTGGTGATGGTTCTTACGCACAATACGTAACATATAACGAAGGTAAAACTGGTGATGCTATAACACAAAGCGCTCTTGGATGGGTAACAAATCCGCCTTCATTGAATCCATACAACAGAGGAGCTATGGGGCAAATCCAGGCAAATGCGTTAGCATCAAATAATGGTTATACTTGGCTCCAGATATTGAAATATTTTTATGGAGCCGATATAATAATAGAAACACGATAGCCTATGTAAACTACCCCATCCGAAAGGATGGGGGGTATCCGCTACCCTTGCACCCAACGAGGTTTAGATGCGCGCGGATTACCAGCACGGTCCATTTCTCGAATCAGGACATATCGTGGATTTGGAGGTTCTCGCAAATACATGATTGGCACCTTCCATCCGGGCGCCTGTCATATTTGCGCCATCAAGACCATAGTTTCATTAATCACTATTAATTTTTAATATATTTTTAATTTCATCCACTTTATCTTTTAGAAACGTCTTGATCCCTTTTGCCTTAATAGAGATTCTAGTTTTACGCTCCTCTCTCAGAG
>CABMCA010000070.1 GCA_902384525.1 uncultured archaeon | reverse complement strand
TTCACAAACATAATAAACGCGATCAATGCACATCCTGGACTCGTATTTCTCCTCGGATGTCTGTTTGTAGTTGCAATACTCGTAATTATGGATTATAGGAAAAAGAGAAAGAATGGTTAATGGTATAGGAAGCGCTCTTGGTGCAGGAACCATATTTCAGGGAAATCCAAATATGTTCGGAGCAGAAATGACTTCAAATGGTGGAGTATACATTAGTGGTGGGATTGGTAGGGGTAATGGTACACTAATTAGAGGAAGTCAGGCTGAACATGAAGCAGAGCTTAATGAATTGATTAATATCGCCAGGAACGATAGCAGGGTCAAGGAGATCATTGCGGGGAAGGACTATGAGATCATCCTTGCAGGCGCAATCGGTAAGAGTGGAATAACCGGTAGTTAGCGTTATTGATTGCCAACAAGTATGTTCTTTGCTTCTAAAAAAAGAGGCTTCTGACTCATGTAATTTAGCTTCTGCTTCTTTTAATTTACCTTGCACTTCGGGATTGAAATAATTAATCGTTCATTAATTTTTTGATTTTACTTCTCCACTATGCAATTTTTTAGTATATTCGAAACACTGCTCCATAGATTCTCCTCGTACTTCAGAATGAACGGTTTTCACGGTCAATCCATCGGTTTCTGTTGTAATTAACTGCATATAATGGAGTTTCATTTTATCGTCTTCGCTTGACATTTGGTTCTCCTTTTACTTCAGTTTTGTTTATCTTTCATGCATTCTTTGAATTAATGATAATTATCATTATATAACACCTGAAGGAATTAAAAATATATATTCTTTTTGGTCAGTCTGGCTGTGTATCTTTTCCCAAGGTTTCAGGACTATACAATCAAATTTCCTGGACAATAAGCCTATATACTTAAAAATCAATTATAAGTTTCCAGACCTACGAAATCTGGAAAATCGTGTTGATAGGTCCTTGCGGGAGAACGGCGACGCCAAATCGATGACCGTACAGACAACCCCAATGCGGTACACGCGAAATTACCTGACACGAGGGTAACGGGGACGGACAACGGCAATAGCCAATGGGTGAGATCTCTGAGTTAGTGTCAGGTTACAGCAAAACTGCTTTGAATAAACGCTTTTGATATATCCCATAGAAATTTAAGGAAATTATCCAGAATCTCCAGTGAGCTTCCCCAGAACTGCCAGCTCCTGTTTCAGGGCTTCATCCCCTAAGGCCTCCATCTCCTTCTCAAAGTAGGCCCTGAACAATTCAAAAATATTCTTGTATTGATCTGTGACATGCAGGGGAATAGATTGGCGTTCCCATTTCCCCAATTTCACAGGCACGACTATGCCAGTTTTCAGGGTCACCGCTGGCTGAACCTTCTCTCTTCCCTCCACCCCCTTAATCTCATCAATGAGCCAATTCTTGAGAAGATCGCTATACCTTGAGAGGAGGATGGCCTTTCGAACGCCAGGTCCCTGGTAGAACTCGGATTCCCCCTCTCTGGTCTCCACCTCGGTTTCATCTACATGCTGCGCATTCTCCTTGTCCCTATATGTAACCTTTAGCCTCATACTTCTCTCAGATGATATCTTTTTCAGCTTGATTAGCACGACTCCCCCTTTAATCTCTTTGTCCTCGACCTTCGATGGGAATAGCGTACTGACCTTCATTATATCCCCCGTGGCCTCATCTGCCTCAGGAGATCCGTAAACCTTCTCGATTTTGTAGCCTGAGGCATCGAGGTGGAGCTGCAAATCGAACACCAGAGGCGTGACCATGTAATCAAACTCCTCGTCCATGCGCTTTGTGAACTCCTCGGCAGAGTGGATGGAGTAATAATTGGCCCCCTGGATCTTGGTCATGCTTTCGACAAGCTCTGTGTTGAAATCGACCCCGACGCCGATGAAAGTTGTATAGATACTCTGGGCAGCATTCTCCCTGAAGATTTTCAGCATCTTTTCTTCTTTTGTCTCCCCCGTATTGGGCATGGCATCAGTTAGAAAGATTATCCTGTCCGCGTACTGCTCCTGGTCAGATTTCTTATTTCCTACCGGAACCATCCCCCGAACCCTGGAGAAGAGTTCAGTACCTTTCCTAATCCCTGCCTCCATATTGGTGCCACCGTATGCCCTGATTTCCATAATTCTCTTACCGAGCTTTTCTGTGTTTTTATCTTTCACAAGTGTCATGGGTTCCACTAGCAATGCATTATCAGAAAAGACGACGAGCCCAAAGCGGTCATCACCTTTCAGATGCTCTAGAAGGTCAACTATTGTTTGGCTGGCGATCTCCATCTTGGTCATATCCGCGACCTTTGCCATTGCCTCCCTTTTGTTCCCAAAGCGGTCGTAGTAATATTGATCAAAGTTTGTCCTCATAGAACCGGAGCGGTCAAGCACCAGAACCAGATTCAACTTGCTTCTGCGAAAATCTATTATGCCAGAGTTAAGGCCAACAGAAAGGTAGTGCTGAAGTTCCCCGGATAAGGGATCTCTCGATATGGCGTAGCTGTAGGATGGACAGAAGATTTTCTTGCACTCGCCAGCCTGGGCGGTCTGAAAATAATACCCATAAGCCAGGCCCTCGAAAGTCACATCGGTGGGCAAGGGCAGGTAGCCCTTCTCTATGTTCTCCCTGAAATTGCCGATGTCCTTGGCTCCACCCGCTGAGAAGCCGATGCTTCGAGATGGTGCAAACGACCGGGCCGCAGTCATCGAAATAGACCCGATTGGGCTTGATGGGGGTACCGCCTCTTCTAGTCTCTGGATCACATGAAATGTGATTGTGTTGCTTTCGTATCCATCAAGAATATACCACATCTCATAACTTCCTTCTGCCTCGGACTGGTACCATGTCCTGTAGATGTAACCTTTTTCCACAGGGCTGCTGAATATAGTATCTACCGATCCCGTTGGATAACGGCATAGAAGGAGGAGGTTTCCATCGGCAGCAGGCTGCAACTCCAGTCTGGCCCATGACCCTGTTGGCAACTCCAAAGAAATCCTTCTTTCCTTCGCCGATGAATCAATGATCCAAAGGCTGCTTTTATTATCTTTTCCAGACTCTATACGTTCTTTTGTTAATAAATTACCCGGGATTTTTTCTGGATATATGTACATTATCGCTAGATAAAGAAAAAAAAAGTCGGCAGAGCCCATTCATACTCCGCCGAAAGGCCTTGAAGGACTCTGTTACTTCTACTTTCCCGATATTCAAGACCCTGACATGCCTGTCGCCTACCATACTTTCACAGTAGTATCGCCTTTGACCCACTCATGATAGAGCCGAATGCTTATCACATATTTGTTCCCTTTGGTTAGCCCCCATGAAGTGTGGGAATTGAAGTTCTCTGCGCTATCGTCATTAGCTGCTAGCTGGTTCCTCTTATTGTTCTTCTCTTCGAACAGGACCATCACAGTGTCTGACTCCCCCTCTGTCGCAAAGTTATAGGTCCGCGTCTCATCGGGCACAAAGGTAAAGTCCCTCTGTTCCCCGGAACCGAGTGAGAGGGGTACAGGTGTGTTGACGGTTAGATCAGTAGATGTCGTTGGATCAAGAGGCGGATAAAATGTCCTGACCCAGGTGATATCCCTTTCAGAGAGCCCGCCCGCTGGTGTAAGGCCGTTCCTGTATTGTTCAGGCTCATTGATCAACCCTGCTGCGAATGCGTAATGCATGATCGAGTCGGGATCCCAAGTTGACCCTTCAACCTCATCTGGTACGATCTTGCTTATGATATTTCTATCAGTATCTTCCTTTTTCCAACCCTGGGTCCTTGTCGCCCAATCGTAAACTGCATCTTCATTCCACACGATGCCAGCTTTAGGGTTCTGGTGCTCATGAGGGAATCCCAGTGCGTGGCCGATCTCATGCGTTGGCGTGTCAACTCCCCTGGGATCTTCCGTGATTAGATCCCAGCCGAAGTTCATTGTTCTCTCATTCGGCCCTACGCTAAAGAGATCCCGGCCGACTGCCGACCAGGTACCATCACCCCGCAGGAAGCCGATGCGGATCTGGGCATCGCCTGGATTTGCGACCTCTTCAAACTTAATCCCTATTCCCAGTTGCTTCCACTTATTGAAACCGTCGCGCACAACCTTCTTCTGCTCATCAGCTCCGACATATTCGGCGGGCTGGTCGAGGAAGCAATAGTGCAGCACGGTTCCATTCACCCACTTCTGGGCAAGCATTATAATTAATTGTAGGCGTTTGGGATCGATGTCTTTTGGAAAAACGCGTTCAGGCGGCTTTGGCAGGCTGCATAACCTTATATTCATTCCTAAGCCACTTACTTTTATCCCATTACCAAGCCAATTTACTGAGTTTTGTATCAATTTCTGTTGAATATCAGGGCTGTCAATATCATCTATATCAAAGGCAAAGTATACAATTCGACCGCCATTTTTTTCCTTGGAATCATATGCTATGAGCCCGTATGATTTTTTTGCTATACTATCTTTTACAAGTGTGCCTTCGTAGGCAACAGAAGACCAATTATATATGCCTGTAGCATCAGTCAAAATTCTGACCGCGTTGGCATTTCCTGAGTCATCTCCGGGATCAGTAGGCGTAAAACCAATAGTTTCGGGAAGCGCATTCGGTGTGGTCGCGATAGGATGATTTGTTTTTAATTTCAAATCGCCAACATCGTGATATACCCAATCTCCTGTAGAATGAAGTACCGTTTCACGGAACATGCGATTCAGGGCTGTTTCTCCATATTCTTCTGCCCATGCGGCAACGTTTCCGCTCTCAAGTAAAATACGTCCTCCCTTATCTACATATTCAATAAGCATCTGCATGTATTTAGTGGTATTTACGGCAGAATAATCATCACTACAGCTCCAGACCACAATATCATATCCTTTCCATGTTGTATATATAGTCTCATTTGATTTCTCTAATTTAACATCATACCCCAATGTTTTAAATGCCGACATGAATATGGGCAGACTCTGACTTTCTCCGGCATGAATACTATTGTTGTCATCTATTATCAAAGCCGATTTTCTTTTTGATACTGCTTCTAATCCTATTTTTGCTGCTTTGCGGGGGGGAGCAGGTTGATCTGATAGCTCTTCCGCCGGAGGTTTTGCAAATTCTATTTTCATTAATTCATCCCCCTTACCTGATCCGATCGTCTTTGTTGCGGAGCAAACATAATTACATCCGGATTTTTCATATTGCATTCCTTATTGGATTGAATCCCACCTAACTCGTCTTTCCTCATATTTTCCTCTCCCTAAATATTCCTGAAATATATCTAAATCAAGTTTAGCTTAATCTCCCTGATCGGCACCACCCATTTAGAAAGGAAATTTCATAGTCAAGGGAAACTAAATTTTTTTAATTATCCCACAACCATATTTCCGTTTTAAGATAAATCATCATCATCTATAAACCTTTCGGTACTTACCAACCTCGCAATGAAATTTGCGGGGTTCTGGAGGATGCTCAATCCGCAATTGCAGATTGGCATTTTCATTTTTTGGAAATGTTTGGGTTTTGATTATACATTTTTTCGTTCTGGCTATGTTCATCAATGATCGATTCAAGCATGAAATACTTCTCGACAAATTTCTTCAGTTCTTCATCAGAGATAGCTGATATGCGTTTCTCCTGATTGTACAATTTCTGGATATCAGCCTGGATAGCCTTTACACGCGTATCGTTCTTTTCTATCTTGATCTTAACATGCATCAATTCATTAAGGGCCTCTTCCACCTTGAAACGAATTACCTCAAGTCCTGAGGAATCACCTATCATCAATTCCCTCTTTCCGCCAACGATCTCTGGCGGATAAGGTTCATAGGTGAATGGGTTTTTGATGATCCCGGCAGCATGAATCCCGCTTTCGTGCGCAAAAATATTCTTCCCGACAACCGATTTATTGCGCGGGACTCGTATCCCGATCTCTCTTTCCATGAATCGCGCAAATTCAGTGATAGATTTTAAGTCATATTTCTGGAATCCCTCTACTCTCTGGATCAGGAAAAGAGCTATCTTTTCAAGCTCCGCATTCCCTGCGCGCTCTCCTATTCCGAGGAAAGTAAGGCTTGACCAGTTCGCACCGTACCAGTATCCTGCAATAGAACACGCTACCGACATCCCAAAGTCATCGTGGATATGGGTTTCGATATTTTTCGTTCCGATCTCCAAAAGCCGCTGAGTAATGTGAGGAATACCATATGGCTCATCGACATCTGGAAACGGTATCCAGAAGCCAACAGTATCGCAAAGCCGAATGATGCAATCAGGATCGATATCAAGGAGTTTCTGGATAAGAGGGAACACAAAACCTTCGTTATCCGCACGGGTCATGTCCTCTATGTGCGCTCTTGTTTTGAGGCCGTGGTCAACAGCATACTGTAATGCATCGGTATATTTCTTTTCGGCTTCTTCCCTGCTCTTAAGACCCATCTTGTCAATGACATGTGAATCTGAAACAGACATCAATATACCTGTTTCCTTGATTCCGTCCATGCTCAGGACAAAATCGATATCCTTGGGATTTGCCCTTGCCCATCCTGTCACTTCAGGGAACTCATATCCCCTGTTAAGCATTTCCCTGGCAGCTTCCCTGTCCCGGTCGTTAAAGACAAAAGTTTCAAGTTTCTCGATCCCTATCTTATGAAGATATTCATATATTTCGGTCTTATGCCGTTTTTTCATCACAATCCCTGGCATCTGCGAGCCGTCACGGATCGTACTGTCGCTTATAAAGACATCCTGCCCCATAGGCAGCTTGATTTTTGGCAAATCCTCGTATGACCTGTATATTTTCATTGGCTGACTGATTGTTATCAGGATTTATATTACTTGCGGTTTTTCATCTTTCAAATGATAGGGGAATCAAAATTAAATCAAAAACTTTATGATAAATGCAAACTAAACGAATAACGGTGATAATTTATGGTAAAAATGCCTTCTGATATAAAGGATATTGTCGCAAAGCAAAAACCATTGCCTATAGCGACAGCAGATAAGAGTGGGAAACCCAACGTAGTATTTGTTACAATGTGGAAGATACTGGATGATGAAACAATATTATTTGTGGATAATTTCTTCAACAAGACACGAAAGAACATTGAAGCAAATCCCAATATGGCGATCGTTGCTTATGATGGTGATGCCAAGAAATCCTACCAGATAAAAGGAACTGTGGATATAGAGAATAAAGGGGAAAGATTTTCAAGCGCCAAAGAGATGGCAGATTCCAAGAAATTGCCCGGCAAGTCCGCATTCGTATTCCATGTGAAAGAGATATACGATGCAACATATGGTCCAAATGCAGGGAAGAAACTTGCTTAGATATATTTTTCCATTTTCTTTTTACTCCATTGTCAAACATTAAGACCAGAACAGGCATTATTTATCATCCTGATTACCTGAAACATGATACAGGGTCACATCCTGAGAGAAAAGAGCGTCTGCTTTCGATAATCGCCCACCTGAAAGAAACGGGTATGCTGGAAAAGCTGGAATTGGTCGAGCCAAAGAGCGCGAGGATTGAAGAAATCCAGTATATTCATCCTGAAGAGTATATCGAAAAAGCCAGGAGATATTCCGAACTTGAGATGCCCCTTGACCCTGATACCGTTTTATCCCGGGATTCATATGAAGTAGCACTCCTTGCAGCAGGCGGTGCGATAACCTCTGTTGATTCTGTGATCGATGCACTCGATTCTTCATTCGCTCTGGTAAGGCCGCCAGGTCATCATGCAACCCCTGAATGGGGGATGGGATTTTGCATATTCAACAATATTGCCATTGCGGCTCGCCATGCCCAGAAAAGAGGTAAAAAGCGTGTGTTGATAGTGGACTGGGATGTGCATCACGGGAATGGCACGCAGGATGCGTTTTACGATGACTCGTCGGTATTGTATTTTTCAACCCATCAGTATCCTCATTATCCTGGAACGGGATGGCTTGATGAAACAGGCATTGGCAATGGGGAGGGATATAACATCAATGTTCCTCTGCCTGCCGGAACAGGAGATTCCGGATTCATCGCCGCATTTGAAGAAATACTTGTTCCGGCAGCGCATAAGTTTCGTCCTGATATCGTGTTGATTTCAGCCGGCTTTGATGCATGCAATAAGGATGGCCTTGCACAGATGCGAATGAGCGTGGAAGGTTTTTCTGTTCTTGCGACTATAGTAAAATCGATAGCTAAAGAGAACTGTGGCGGAAAAGTTGCAGCGGTTCTTGAAGGAGGTTATGATCTTGATCTTCTTGCGCGCTCTGTTACGGCTGTTCTGGATGTATTCATGGGGAAAGAAGCGCAAAGAAAACAGTATGAAGTAAGCCCCCAGATAAGGGCTCGATTAGATGAAGTAAAAAAAATTCAGCGAATATTCTGGGATCTTTAGAAATCGATGAATGAGGTCATCGATACATTAATACGTTAATCTATAATAAAGCTATCGTTATAAGGTTACTGATAACGGTTTTAATATAGATGATAAGACCTATTATATAATTAATATTCTTATTTTTATAGGTGATTCCGTTACGGATAAAATGATAAATCGTGATATATAGAAAACGCTATCGGGTGAAGCATTAAATTATAATATATTCATAGTAAATAAAAACATCGGGAGACACTAAATAAAAGGTTAAAAATACACGAAATCAAGAAGCGTTGGGAGAAGTGTCCAAAATGTGGCCACAACTTTCTACCTACTAGTATAGGCGGCTCACGCCGGGGTTTGGACGGCGCCCTTCCAACCGGCGAGCCGCCTTTGCGGTGCGGCCTTCGGCACGCATCCCGCTGCGGCGGGACGGCTCGCCCGTTGAAAGGTGAGGCTGGGCGACACTACGAACTGCGTAGAGTCGCGTTTACCATGCTAAAAACGGCTGAAGCTGACACGAAGCGGCCTTTCCTGTCATTACGACCAAAGGTTAATATCCGTGCTGCCCGCCCTGCCATAACGTCATTGAAGCATGGGAAAATCAAGTTTGCGCCGAACTGCAGCGCAAACATGATATTCCCAGTCTTCTGATCTTATTTTATGGCAGGGCGGCGATAGCACCACGGATATACTCTTTTAAAGTCTCATTCCTCCCCTGATTCGCGTAACTGGCATGGCAGGTACGGCTCCTGCTTCCCTGGATACCTCTTTCTACACGTGGCCGTCAGTGATTGATGTCAGCCGACGGGGGGCTGAGGCATCGACAGCCCCCCAATCAGTAAAATATCGCTTCACGGAAAAAGTTTTTTTTATTAGAAAATTCCGCTGAAGCTCATAACAGGGATGCTTCTACTTCGCGCAACCTTCCCTCAGTTCATCACCGGTGTCGAGGCATCGACGACCCCAGACGATTCACCTAAAGAAAATGAAGATGGTTCCTATCAGGTTACAGAAGCTTCGGGATATACACCATATCATCGCCCTTCGGCTGGATGTATTTTTCGAAAATCTTCAAAAAAGCTGGATTTACGATCCACAAACCGCGCTGATTTTTTATTATCAGGCCTCGCCTACTTAACCTTTTGGTTAAATTATGATTTGCCCTGGTAGCTGGCCAGTAAGTCCCCTCCCGAAAAATCATCCCAATAGTAGCTTTATCCAGTTTTAATAACTTCGCCTGCAGCTCAACCATCTGATCATAATTTACTTCCCGGGGAACAAACGAGATCCCTACATCTTCAGCGTATCCATCAAGGATGAATTTTACTCCCTCTTCCTGGTCATCTTGTCCGGAATATCCAAACTCTATTTGTTTTCCGTACAGCGTAACCTCGAACCGAGCCAAGTTAATTGATTTCTGATATAGTTTTCCTTGTTTTGGATCACCCTCATCCCTCCAATTCCAGCAATCTACATCAGTCACGAGCTCAGCCCCGTCTATACTCATATTGAGACCTTCCGGAGCTTCCCCGAAATAAATCATCTTCGATTGATCATTATATGACTTGAACGGCTTTTTCGTTGGAGAATATTCACCGGCCTCAAAATGCTTGCCTTTAACCGCCAGATCCGTTCGGACCGTCTGAACATCGAGGGGATACATTTCCCTGGCCACTTCCAAAGTAGTTGGTTTTATTACAGGCTCTTCGCCGTTTATTACAGCTGGATCATCAGGCCAGAACTGAGAATACAAACTAAGATAAATCTCCCTAAGACTACCTGGAAGGATCGTATTAAAAACGTCCAGGTAATCTTTCAGCGTAACAGTGGATTCAAGTGGAAGAAAATTATCATCATGAATAACAGGACACTTGATATCGTGCTTATAGCTATTTTTTTCAATAAAATAACGATTGAAATTAAAATAAACAATAAGTGACCGCGTACCTCGAAGCCTTAAACCATACTTCGCATAAGCAACAGCTGATCCTTTTTCAAAATAAAATACTTTTTCCCGGCCACGACCTTTTATGAAAGTCTCTTTAAGCCGGTCCTCCAGGTTAAGCCGATCTACCAGGTCAGTATCAAAACGGATCTGATCAGACCGCTTAACAACAGAAGGAAAATAAACGGTCCAGATAGACCGGTCAAAACAAACCCGATCTACCTGAAAGGCCTGTTCATGCAAGTTCCGGAGTTCCTTCATTCTTCAGTTTTTCGGCCTTTAGCAACTCATTGAAAACTACTTTGTTTTCATCCTTCAATAGCCAGGCCAGGAAGCGAGCCATTGTAGAATAAGATAACTTCGTCGTATACTGTTTGAACTCATTATCGTATTTTACATCCTTGCTCCGGATCTTAATTGAAGCTCCGTAAGCAAATCCAAGATATTCGCCTTCAGTACCCAGCGTAAATTTAGTTCCGTTATCTGTAAAAGACTTATCGAATTGTTCTCGATCGCCTTCCTTTACTGCAGTCTGTCTTTCCCTGGGGTTCATATTAGGCCTCCCAGCAGGCCCTCTTTCATTTTCCTTGACCATATTAATCACATCTAATTCATAACCGCAAAATAATGCAGCGGCTTATGAAGAGCAATAGCCGGACACTTATATTTCGCATCCAGCTCCCATTTCAGTATATCGCGCCTGGATTCGAGCTTGTTGATCTCGCGTTCCAATTTTTTTATCTCGCGTTCAATCCCATCCCTAGATTGGTCCGAAAAAACAAACAAGGATCACACCCCCAGACCCTTTAAAATCAGCTCCATAGATTCATGATTTGCTTTTCTTGAAATGAACTCCCTGGCAATCACAGAACGAATAATAGCTTTTGGAATATCTTCATCCGGAACCTTCTTTATATCCGGACTTTCACCACGCTTCACTTTGTCCCAGGGAGCAAGGCCAATCTGCATAGCTTCGGACCATAGCTTATCAGCAAGACTATCAAGAAGCCATCGAACTTGTTTTTGATCAAAAGCAACAATATTGGCAATCCTTTTATCAAGCAGCTCCCAGGCCTTCTTATCCTCTTCGCGCTCTATTTTCTGTTGCTCTTTTGTGTAAGCTGCATCATTTTTTTTATAGCAGACAGGATCGAGGCAAACCTCATTACCCATTTCCTTACCGTCCCGGATCTTTCGTTTATCACAACCATCACAGTTCTTAATCCAAGGATGATACTTAATATTCAAAGTCTCATATTCACCATATTTCAGATCATCCACTTTAAGATCTTCCGGAGTTTCAAGCAATTTCTTTTTTCGCTCCTCCTGGCTCTTATTATAAAGCTCTCCCGCAGCTGTCATCCGAGGATACCAACAACCCTGCTCGAGACAAACCCTTATATTTTGACCATACTGATCAACAGATACAACATGATTACAGGTTTCACAGTCAAGAAAATCAAAAAATTCCCGGACATGCCTTTGATCATAATCAAAATTATCCAGATTTAAAACAGAATCATTATTTCTTATAGAATCCGGCAGGATATCATCCTCAAGATCTTTTACAGAAACTTTCCCATAATCACTGATATGATCTTTTATATTTTCCATAAATTGACCAAAAACAGGATATCCAACAAAAGGCATCAAAACATTAACATGACTCGGTGTTATTTCGTGCGAAATAATCAGATCCTTCAATTCCTGGGGAGCATCCAGTAATCTCAACCGGTTAGCAACATAAGCCTGGCTTTTTCCCATCTTCTTACCGAGCTCAGTTTGAGTAATAGCACCATCATCAAGGACCATCTTGATTCCCTGGGCTTCCTCAAGGGGAGAAAAATCCTTTCGATGGAAATTATCAATAAAGAGCAAAAGCTTTGCATCCGGATCACTGATATACTGAATGGAAACAGGGACCTCCGTAAAGCCAAGTTCTTTGGCAGCCTGCAGCCTTCTATGGCCTGCTATCAGCTCAAACCTGAAAGCTTCTGCAGCAGGCCTCACAAGTAAAGGCTCATGCTTAAAGAAACCATTCTCCTTCATGCTCTGTTTGAGCTCTTCGAATTCTTCATCTTTGAAAGAATCCTCACAGCGCGGATTCCAACCGGTGAGATCTATCAGGGAGATATCACATATCTGAGTAACAGATCTCTTTTCAGGTCCTGGAATTCCAGAGACCACATCAATATTTTTTGCTTTTTTTTCTTTCTTCATGCTAACACCTTCTTTTTACCAATTTTCAAAACATCAGCAATCGGAATATCCACAGGAGGCAACATCAATTCTACAAATTTACCAGCCTGGGAACGAACAAGATACCCGTTTTCAATCATCGACATTACACATTTGAAAATTGTCTCTTTTGAATAACCTTTTTCAATATTAATCCTGGAAACTACAAAAGTCAAAAGAGAACTCATACCATGTTCAATATACACTTTTTGAACAAGATCATATATTGACCATGTCAGACCATCTATAGAATCAGGAACAATAACCTTTTCGCGCTTAACATCACAAGGAATCGGAGTCCCGATCCTTACAAAAAAACGCTGATAGTGTTTCGTAGCCCTTCGCTCATTATACACGATCTCAGGCTTTAAAGTATCAAATACAAAATCACTGCATACATACAGCTTGTTATTTTGTATTATACCGTGAACCGCGCAACTCAGATTTATTTTTTGCTCGAACCACATCACCAAATTTTCATCCGTCTTCAGTGCAATATCTTTGAATTGCGCGCACTTCGTGCAATTCTGATCTATCCATTTAAGAAATTGTGGCGCCATTATCCACCCAATCCAAAAATATTAACATCACCATAACACTGTTTTGAAAACGACAATTCCCGGTACAGATCTATACGTCCATCAATCTCAATCTCACCCTCAAAACTCCTATCCTGCAACTCATTGAAATCATTACAAAGACCTCTCTTACCTTTCCAGCAATTAAGACAATGATATACAGGATTCATTTAATCCCCCACCACATACCACGGCCTTTCATAAATGGGGATGTCCTGCAACTTTCGCCCTGCAGGTTGAGCATCATCCGACCTCTCAAACACTTGCTTACTTAATGGTTCGGAATGACAAGGATAGCCGGCAGCAGGAGAAGCCACCGGTAATTCATCGCGAGGCCAGCAGGGTTCCTGGCAAGCAAAACAATCTTCAAGGCACATTAGTTAGGGTCCTCCACAACAGCAGCCCATTTACAAAATTCCTGCTGACACTTTTTTCTTGCTTCTTCAGCTTCTTCTTTATTTTGCAAGCCAAAAATATGGACTTGGTGTTTCATATTCTAAATCCCTCTTGAAGAAAAGCATTGTAGCTTCTTAATGCAATGTGTATGACTTGTTCGTCAGTTAGCTCTTTATATCCTAATTTCTCGTTGTAACCGATTCTCCTCATATGATTCCTGCATGCTTCCAAAAGAGCATCGTAACTATGTGTCATTATTTTCCACCCCTCAAAGAACCCCTCAGATCAAATTCTTCCAAACTCCCGATTATCCTTGACCAGATATCAACATCCTGAGTAGGATCATATTCTGCGCCTTCAGTAAATTGAAATCTTGAATCTCCCACGTTTTCAAACATATTCTCAACTCCTTAACGGACGCAGCCTGACAAATGAGCCTTCTACATCTTCTGAAAGCTCAAACTTCACATATGAAACGCCTTCAAAAATAGCATCCCGAACAAAAGCAGGAACAACTATACGAACACGTCCCTGTATCCTATCTAACTTGTAATTTGCCACCATAATCCACCTCAGCAAGGGCAGGCTTCAGCTGCATTAGCAGATTGCAGCCCGGCAAGAATCTTATCTATCTGGTCGCATGAAAGCTGCTCAAAACAGATAACACCAAAATGAACCGCATCCGTAAGAGTTGCCTTATTTTTCCCATACACGACCTTTCTATCCCGCATTTTTATGCGTTCATTGATTTTATCCCTGGTCGCTTCAAGCCGGGCAAGATCGCCTTTGAAAAGACGGACCTTAGTACCCTCATATTCTTTCGGTATAATACAATCTACTTTCGATTTCATGCTGTTGTACCTTCTTTACGTCATGCTTCTAACATGACACCATTCTCAATGCTCAATAAGATGATAAAGATTCCCTATATAGAATATATAGCAATATATAGAATATTTGCGAATTACTCAAATGAATTGAGCATTTCTAAGAAGTATTAAATAATCAAAGATAGAGTAAGATAAGGCACGTTGTAAGCTGCTTCTAACGGCTTGCTTAATCAGGAAGTAATAGACTTTTCTAAAGTCTGTTGTACCCTTCCTGAACGTGCCTATACTTTACCTCTTTGATAGAGCGAGGTGAAAGTATTCATGGATTTATTGATCAAAATCATAAAAAGCGCCGGGGCAGCATATAAAGAATTCACAAAAGATGAAAATTATACTAAAGGCGTAGATTTTGAAAAATACGTTGTATCTCTTTTTAGCAAAGAACACTTCAAAATAAATGACTGGACAAGAGATAACTCAAAAAATTTAGATCAAAGAGTAGAATCAGACAGCAACCCGGATCTCACTATCAGATACCTGAATACAAACGAGCTTTTCAGCATTGAATGTAAATTCAGATCCTACGCACTTAATAACAACATAACCTGGGCAAGACCAGACCAAATAATGAATTATCAAAGATATGAACACGAAAACAAAATACCCACTTTTTTAGTGATTGGTCTGGGAGGCATCCCAGATGATCCCAAAAGAATGTTTTGCCTTCCCATTAGTAAAGCAAGATATACAAACCTATTCATGTCATATTTAGAGAACTATGAAAGGCCCCCTTATCGTATGTTTTTCTGGAAAAACAGGACTCTAATATAAATTTTTTATTCCGCAAGAAATAATTGAACCGGATAAATCAGGATCTTGACAAGCAAAATATAACCGCCGATAATTATTGCTCATAGTACAAAGATCTTCAGCATGATCTCGATAAATACCGACAAGCTGAGCAAAACTAGAGAAACAAGTATAACCTTCCCGTAGTTAAACCTAAATTTTGTTTCCGGGACAATCTGAAACTTATCATGCCAGGTCTGATATGTTTTTTCTTTCCTGGTATCGCGGAAATAATGTGTATCGTATGAATTCATCACATCATTTCTCAACGTCAAACGATCCTTCGAGTACGTCAGATCCAACTTCCTATTATTCATATTCATTTCAGACTCCGAAAGAAATGTTTGTGCCTCGAACCAGAGAAAGCCCATACCAAACAAGACATGTCTTTTTTTCATACGAATGAAGTAATTTGTCAACCTCCTGATATTAACGTCTACAAAGGCAGAATTTTGCGCTATAATCCAAACATCAAGCAGGTTATGACCATTTGTAGCGAACCATTCAAGCTGTTTTTTTTCAAATTCCTTCCATTCACGAGAAAAGTAATCATCATAAGCCTCATCTATAAAGATGGAGCAGTCATACAGAGGATCTTTCATAAGAGATTTTTCCCAGACAAACGATGATAAGATATGAGGTCTGTACAATTGTACATCCGGCCTGCCAGATCTCAGCTGAATATTAACCCAATTATACAATTTTATAAATCGATTTTTTACCTTTTTCGACAATGGCAGAGGCACAGCGTAAACAATAGGATAGTTCGAGAAAACCTTTTCCTTACCTTTTTTAAGGATCTGCAAGGCGCGATAAGTAGCATAGAATGTCTTTCCCTCACGAGGAGGACCAGTTAAGACATAAATAAGAGAAAATAGGAGTATGGCCAGTACTCCACTTTTAATCTTTCTCATCCCTTACCTCTTCTGCGACCCTTAATAAGGCCAGCAACGGCATAGAAACCCATCATAAACAGGGTAATACCGAGAACATAAGAGAGAGGCGGAGACATCCAGGCAGACAGGCCGGAGTTAATAACAGTACCGCCCAGAGTGACACCATCACTTACATTAGAATCCACAGCACCACGTACAGAGGAAACCGCAGACACCACAAGAGCAGCACCAGACAATACAGTTCTCTTTATGTTCAATTCATTATTTTTGTAATAACCTACTATACTCACGTTTTCACCTCCTATCATTTTTAATGATCATGAAATTCTCTCCCCAATTCTTACTATTATCCAAAAAACAATATACACAGCCAAAACACTAAGAAGCATCGAACCGATGTATTCAATAGTAACCTGTACGTCATTTTGTGGTAATCCTATTAACTTATCCATAACATCTATAAAAGTAGCCATTTTATCCCTTTTTCCTGATATGCATATATGAGTTTACAATAATGTGAAGCACCAAGAACAATTGACACGAAGCGATCAAGATCAATAGAGCAATGATCATATCCTGATTATAGGGAACGACAGAAGAAGCCCCAGAAGCGTTATAAGTGTAATTAGTAGTAAAATTCAAATCCATGTTAATCACTCCAAAGCTCATAAAAAAATTTTACAATATTAGCCAAAAGTGTAAAAATAAAAACAAAGACCAAACCAATTTCAAAATAGCTCATTTAATCATCATCCTCATCACCGAAAACGTATGACCACAAGTCAATATCCACATCAAACATATAGAAAATGAACTCAAGAGTAAGAACAAGAAAGATAAATCCAAGAAAAATATCGAGAAGTGAAAAATTATAGTCAGAAAACTTAACAGAATCGAGAGCAGAAAAAACAGAAGCAAGAATCTGAGCAGGAAAATACAGAGAATCGGCAAGAGAGGCAGTCAAACTTTATTCCCCGCAATAGAGATATGTTTTATCCAACGATGTATAGAATAAGCCCCAACAATAAACAACCCTGCAATAATAATTGCACTCCAGGCAGGCGGAAGAAAAGAAATTACATCAATAACAATACTAAAAACAGTAGTGATAAGAGACCATATACCAGTAATGAAGCCCCACAAGAAAGAAGCAATGCTTTCAAGAAATCCAGCAAGACCCCAGAGAACATCTATAAAGCTCATCTTTTCCCCTTAATAACAAAACCGATAACAAGAAGAAGCAAAGAGTAAGTACCCAACGCTATAACCTTTGAAGGCATAGCAGAAAACACAGAAGGAAAGACGGCATTAAAAACAGTCTTATGAGTAGAATAATCAACACTCTTTACAGAACCATTCAAGTTCCTGACAGCAGAAGAGGCAGAGGAAAACCCGCCCACATCTGACGAATTAGGATAAGAACAATTATAATTAATAGTATTGTTCTGGATGCAGCCCTGCGAACCCTGATTAGGCGTAGTAGTAATAAAAGGAGTCGGTAACGGCGTAGGCTGCTGAGTGGTCACGTTGGGCGTTGGTGTGGGCGGAGTTGAATTATTATTATTAGTGGCATTGTATATAATATAGTCAGAATAAACAATATTCCCATAATAGGGATAAATGATAGAATCAACAAGCAAGCCCTTGAATTTAGTTTTTGACATATTGTAAGAATTAATGTAAGAAGAAAGGTTAATAGCACCCGTCAAACCAGGATTAACATTAAGAACTAAAGTATTTTCTGTAGTATCCCAGTTATTCGCCCCAGTATTCCAGTTATAATAATTAACATATACCCAGGGAGAGCCAGCCCAATAGCGATTAACAGTATCAATATTATAAAACAGATTAATATTTTTTGAATTTGTTTCGGAAACATCAGGGTAAAACTTAACAGTATTTGCAGGCGTACTATATCCACCTTCGCCAGTTATTAATATCGTTGAATTAGTCATTTCAGTAGCATTATTAAAATCAATAAGCCTTACCGTATAATTGCCTGCAGGGTCAGTAAGATTAACGATTGAAGCTTCCTGTATAGGAAACGAATAATTCTGACCAAAAATAACCCATTCAGTCTTTAAAGTACCATTTGGATAATCCAGATCAATATGATAAGTTTTAAACTGAGAAAAAGAGCCTATCCAAGTATTAATATAAAAATTAGTATTGATAGGAATAGAAGTTAAAGTGTTATTCCAGTTAGTAGTATTTGAAAACTCAATCTTGCCATTGAAATAACCATTCTGAAAGGAAGCATCCGAAAAATAACTACCGCAATCAGTACAATAACTCGAAATCACATTACCCGCCCTTACATTTTGAAACATCACCGTATCAGTATGAAGTTGCCATGTAAGAGTTGCTCCATTACTCCAAGTATCATAAACAATGTACGAAGGCAAAGAATAACAGGGAGAACGATAACCAGTACAAGATACAAGAATTGAGTTAGTTGTAAGCTGAAAATATCCCGCTGGAACAGAAGAACCCGAATAAGCCCACTGAACAGACATATTAACCTGGGTATAATCCTGAGTAAAGGTATAAGTTGAAGCCATAACAGGATAGGAACCAGTTATAAGAATAAAAATAAATAGCAGTAAACCGAATATTACTAAATCCCTTAAGTACCCTTTGAATGTTTCCATCTTATTTTTTACTCCAAAATTTTCTAAGATAGCCAACTATAGAGTATGAGGTCATACCACACAAAAAAACACATCATAATAAATACTATTAAGTTTTTGTGTACAAATATACGTACAGGCAGACGCACAGGAACAACAAAAATCAATAAAAATCAGTTAGAAAAAGGATTTTTGTGATCGTGAATATCTTTTATCCGGGTTTTAACCTTAGCTGCGTATCTCATCGTTGAGGCAACATTTTCATGACCAAGAAGATCAGCAACATCTTTAATCCCAACATCCTGGGAAATAAGATAAGTCGCCAGGCTCGCCCGGATACGATGAGAGCCTTTATTAAAATACTTTTTGAAAACACAATAATACGCACATGGACTAAGAGGCTTGCCCTGGCGGGAATACCAGAGATGTTTACCATTCGGGTATTTTGAGAAATACCATAGCTTCAATTTCCGGGTAGTATCCTGATCCATGAAAACATAACCTTCTTTCCCGCCTTTTCGTCTTGGAATATGAATCTCCCCGGTATCCCAGTCGATATCCTCATCAGGATTACAGGCCAAGGATTCAGATTGTCTCCATCCAGTAACATAACCAACGCGCACGATGAAATAATCGCGCAGGGCAATTTCATAACTGGAACCTTTCATTTTAGGATTTTTAAGCATTTCATCAAGTTCTTTTATGATCTCGTCATGAGGAATGTATATAACCTCTTTTTTAGGTACTTTTACCCGGGGCGTTTTTCTTGAAGGATCCTCAGTGACAAGATCGTTCCTATAGAGAAACTTGAAAAATCCTCCAAGATAGGTCATGTAAATTTTAATACTAGACGGATTTAGTTCGCGCAGGTAAAGAGAATCCATGTATTCGAGTAAATTTCACATGAAACCGATCTTAAGTCATTGTAGGCATCTATATGAGATTTTGAAAGCCAGGTATTGAACGCGGATAAAATATGAAATCTATGATCGAAAGTTTTTTTTGAATAGTTGGACCTAATCATATGAGCTTTGTATTTTTCAAAGGCTTTTTCAAATGTTATCCGCATGATTGACCACCAGTCTTCGAGAAGTATATAAAGACTGCAAGTTTTGTGTACCGTTGAACGCACACAAGTACGTTAAACACCGAAAGGATAATACGTAAAAAGCTATTAGTTAGGCCGCTGTTCGAAGCCCGGTAGTGTAGCGGTCAATCATGCGGGACTCTGGATCCTGCGACCAAGGTTCGAATCCTTGCCGGGCTACTTTCCCAGTTTTATAGTCTGTTCATTTTTACGAAACCAGTGCAACCAATCAACTCAAGCACTTCAACAGCTCTGGGTTTCACCCAGACCCGCGAAGGAAGAAGAAAGCTTTAATGGGACAGGATTTGTGTCTTGCTTAGGAGTGTGCGCCTGCTGCGACGTTGGAGCGTAGCCTTCTTTTTCTTCGGGAAAAATAAAGCATATGTAAACTACTCAGGGCTTCCAGGCCTGGGTAGTTTATACTGAGGGCGCTCGCAAACGACCCCACTTTTGCTGAAAAACGCGTCTATTTTTTCACCCACTTGAAGTATATTACGACTACTATAATATTGATAATTAATATAATCAATATTATGGGCCATATCGATATCCCTGAAGAAGATGCGATCCGTGTAATGATGGCTGTTTCCGCAGGCTGTGATGATTTTTCATCACGATCCGGCGCTTTGGCCTCGACCTGTTGTGGGATTTCAAGATCGGGTAGTTTGGCAGTAACTCCACCCATCTTCACAGTTATAGCAAACGGTGAGAATGCATTTGTCTTTCCTTCAAAAAATGTGCTTGTGTCATCTTTTGATAATACCCTTGTTTCAAGCTGTATCCAGCTATCTCCGTTCCATTTCACCAGAATGATATCGCTGCTTGTAACATTGTTGGCGCTGATCCAATTATTATCTACACTGAATTTGATGTAGGCTTCCTTTATGTTCTTTGGTGTTGCAAAGCCCGATGCCCCCACCCATATGTTGACATTTTTATAAACAAGACCTTCCGGGGAGGTCCTCACAAGAGTTGAGGTACCTTTCAATACTTCCTCCGAGACCGTAATTATTCCATAGCTGGTATTGCCCGTAATATTTACAAACATTATTGGGTTCTTCTCATGCGTGAACCTATAGGATGTAAGAGCATCCTTTGATATCTGCATATCATATTTCTCGGTCAACTCGATATTGGAATAATTTTCACCTGAAGCACCACCGCCTCCTCCCCCGCCGCCACTGCCACTATTGCAATTATTACATGGTGGAGTGAGTGTAGTGGATGGAGTGCCTACTAAAGCAAATGTTGAGAAATGGTTCAACTGGACAGTTAGTTTATTTGCTGTAAGATTTCTTCTAATATCAATTACAATCGGACCATTTTCGTTTGAATAATTCCTGCCTTTTGGATCCAGAGGCTTCCATATCGATCCATTCCACCAATATACCTTCAGAGAATTTTCATCAAAACCTGAAATATCTACATCTGAATAAAACATTGTCAGGTTAACAGAAGATATATTCGACTTATTTATGCCGGTAGAATCTACTTCGACATACCTGTTAAGAGCTTTTTCAGCTGTTTGGATACCAAATGTTGAGTTCGCGATGCTCACACTCCCATTAAGGCGTGTGATATTTGTATCAGCTGTCAATGTTATATTTCCACTAACAGAAGAATTGTTTGCTGTTATGTCTATTTCTGCCTGGTTCTCTAATACTATTGGTTCTGAGTTGTTGTTTCCTATGAGATTTACAAATGAAGTAACTGTATTTCGTGCAGTCCTTGTGGAATGATTGACCATTGATGAATTAACATTGCCAGATGTATCTACGGATTTGAGGCCGATCGTATATGAAGTATCAGATGTAAGGTCCGTAGCGTTATAGAAACGTTTTCCTTTTGTGACATTTGATTGGAATGAACTGTTAAGATAGACTTCAACATGATCAAAGTCACGTTCAGCAGGAACAGACCAGGTCCAGTTTATATTGTTCAAACCATAACTCACATCCATAAGATTCGTTACTCTTGCGGGAGGCATATTATCTGATGCCGGGGCTGTTTTAACGCTCAATATGGTTGAATTCGAGCCCCAGTTGTTATACGAATCGTTAGCCTTGACCTGGTATTGATACACCGTATCATTGGATAAACCAGTATCATTCCAGTAGGTATTCTGTGTGGCTCCAACGATTGCAGAATCTCTGAATATCTGGTAAAAGCTGGCGCCATCAGTGGGATTCCAGCTCAGATTTACCGTCATCCGGGTTGGAGTGTCGTTCAACAATCCAGTTACCCGGGCTGGCGGAGTTGTATCAAGAATAGTCTTGTCCTCATTGATATCTGATCCACTGATGGTAATTATTGAATAACCCGTGTTGAATTCAGCCTTCGTATAACTAAAGTTGTAGCTGCCATTCAGGAGACCAGTTATCTCATAGTAACCAGTACCTGAGGATATTGCCTGATACGAACCATTCTGGATACTTACATCCGCAAGCGCCGCATTATTATTATCAAACACATAACCGCTTGCAGAATATGTTGATTCTGCCTGGACTGTGACCGTAATTATCCGGGATATTGAATTGCCACTGTCATCTGTAGCTGTGATATTCAGACCGTAGGCACCTGCATTCAACGCTGTTTTGTTGGTAATGAGGCCTGTTCCTGAATTTATCTCAAAATTTGTGTTGTTTATTTTGTAAGTTATAACTGATTGATCATCTGCATTGACACTATAACTGAAGCTTGTGCCAACCTGGATAATCTGATCGGATGGATCCGGGTTCCAGGCTGGGGCAATATTATCTGATACTGTTACAGTGATGCTTACTGGATTTTCGTTCCCGCTTGCGTCTCTTGCAGTTACATTCAGGCCATAAACGCCTTTGCTCAGTGCTGTGGCGTTGGTGATGTGGCCGCTTATGCTATTTATTTCGAAGTTGACTGTGTCATTAACGCTGTAGGTTACTGACAGCGGGTCTGTTGCTGCAACTGTGTAGTCAAAGGCCGTGCCCAGTTCTAAGGTCTGGTTCGATGGTATTGGTAACCATACCGGGGGTGTTGTATCCGGCAATGATGCAGTACTTGCAACATCAGTGACCATTGATGAATTTACATTGCCAGAGGTATCTACGGATTTTAGGCCAATCATGTATATAGTATCATACGCCAGGCCAGTAGCGTTATAGAACTGGATTCCTTTTGTGACATTTGATTGGAATGAACCGTTAAGATAGACTTCAACATGATCAAAGTCAGGTTCAGCAGGATCAGACCAGGTCCAGTTGATGTAGTTTTGCTTATAGGTAATATTGGTCAGTCCTGTCACACCGGAAGGAGCGGTTACGTCAGATGTTACTGTTATTGCTGCAGTTGTTGAATTTGTGGCATTCAGACCATCGTTATCTGTCACTTTAAGGGAGACCGTGTATGTACCGTTCAGAGAATAGGTATGTGTCGAATTCATGTCATTACTGAAATTACCGTCACCGAAGTTCCATTCATAGGATACTATATTCCCATCAGGATCGGATGATTTTGAACCGTCAAAGGAGATTGCGGTTCCTTCCGTACCTGTATAAGGCCCATTGGGATCTGAGGAGGGAGGAATATTTGCTGGCGTATCTAAGTTTGTTATATTGACATCGCCAAAGCTTACATCAGAATTATATGACAGTAATAGAATTGACCCTTGTGTTAACGCCCCGGCAGGTGCATTTCCTCTAACGGTCCAGTTCGCAGGCTCTCCAGCTCCCTGCTCCCATACCTTTAAAGAAAATACCTGATCTGTTCCGACAGTCTGCGCACTTGCTTTGAAATTGTAAGTTGATCCAGCCACTAATTGCATTGCTGTAGTATCATTTGCAAAGTAATTCATATTATTTCCCAGAAGTGCTAATCTCTTACCGCCAAGGACTGTCGAATTAAAGTACCCGGCAATCGCCCCCAATGGATACCATCCTTCTCTTGGATACGCACCATTATTTCTATCTGGCCAAAATACATGCTCTTTCCACCTCAGGGCTATTCCAAAGTTTGCACCTGGAATGGTCATTGCAGAGTTCAATGTTATCGGAACAGTTACAGTATAATTTTTCCATGTCATATTGCCCATAGCAATTATTCGATCATATCCCAACGGGGTAGGTGTTACTTTTCCATTACTGATAATCCACTGCCCATCCACTACCTGCGCAACATCCTGGATGTCCGACACGGTTGACCAGTCCACTATATAAGGCATGGGCCAATCAATCCCACAAGTATAAGAGATGTTAACTCTTGTGTTATTTACATTCCCGGCGCTGTCATTTGCACTCAGGTCAATATGGTTGCTTACGCAGGTAAAATTTGTGTAGCCTTCCTCTATATTAAAGTCATTTGTATATTCTAATCTCAGATTATCTTTACCCAGCACCAGTTGATGAACTGGCCCGTCATTTAATGAATAATTAAGTGCAACCACGGCAGATGATGAGTCGGATACATTGCCCAGGATATTAATCCATGTCTGGGGTGTGCCTAAATGTCCAAATCTCTGATCAAGTCCGTACCAGACATTAATTACAGGTGGTGTAGTGTCTGGAATATCCTCAGGCGTTATTGGCGAGGCAGTATTGAAAAAATAATCTATATTGCCTGTAAATTTTGGCGTGAGCGATGAATTTGTATTCTCATTTCCTATAAACAACCCTACCTTTGACACATTCAGATTATATGTGAAATTTGTCACATTAGTCCAGGTTATGCCATTAAATGAATATCTGTATGACCAATTATCGCCTGATCGGTTTACTTTTAAATACAAAGGCACAGGCTGGGAAAATTCTGAATGGATAGGAGCGTTATATTTTGTAGTGCCTTTATTATTAAGGAAGATTCCTGCATAGCTGTTGAGACTTGTGCCACCATTAAAGTCGATACGTATGTAATTTCCAGGTGATTCCTCAATTATGAACCCTTCCTCCTGGTATTGCTCGGTTACTAAAGACTGGAATTTTGCTTCTATTTCAAAGTCAACATTACTTATTTCCTGCATTATTCTTGGCGCATTGTTTGTAGTGGATGGTGCATGTGTAACACAGCATGGAACAGTGATATTGAGGAATGCATTGGCAGTATTATTACCTTCCATCGTAAATTTTGAATCCCCGGTTGGGTCAATTATCTCCCATAAAGTAGTGTTAAGAGTTAAGCTATTAAAATCATCTGACCTTGGTGGGATCAGAGAGATCTGGGATTGGGCTGTTATCGGTTGAAGTACCGGGGTTGAGGTATTGGTGCCCCTTAATACTGCCCTCACATATACAGTCCGGTTCTGGATATCAGGGGGTATTGTGTAATCAGTATTGGTAGGCATATCGGTTTGTAAGAGTGTCCATGTGATATTATCTTTGCTTGCATATCCATCCACATGTGAGTCGCTTGCATTTGTATACATGAATAAAGTGGAATTTATCACTCCTCCGAACCCTGCATCAAAGACCGATATGAGACTGCCTGTTGTGGTAAAATTATCAGTTACAAATGCGTCATAATAGACTGGATGGTTAGAAGGTGCGCCTCCTGTTACATAACCTATTTTAGTCATTGCATCAGGCTGGGTAACACTTGCAGTATATACCCATGTTTTCTTATCAGTGCTATAATATAAACTGTAATTTGTCCCGGATTTTACTAATTTTATATAGTGCGGTTGGGATAAATTGACTGTTGCGGTCGTATAATTCCCAACATTATCATCTTCTTTTTGGATTATTACCTTTTTTGTGCTGCCACTAATGTAATATTGTGCATCTACAAAATTATCATCATCTGCATATATTATTATTCCTGCACTTTCTGCTGATGTCGTTGGGTTAAACCACTGTTTTGAAATAATGGTTATATCTTCTCCTCCATAATCCTGCAATAATAGTGGTGATGTGTTTGTGTTTTGGAATAATGATGTATTCGTGATATTCATTCCCAGATACCATGAACTCATCCACCATGCACTTGCATTCTCTCTTATCCATGTCCACCTTGAAGTGTCCAGAACCCCCTGGTTAAATTCATCATTGTATCTGCCTGCTAAAGTGTAACCATCTGCATATGCATCTGTCAGATTTTCGGTTGTGTTGCTCGTTGGGCTTACAATTGCTGCTGATACTGTGGGTGCTAAATTACATAACATTACGACCAATAGTAATAGGATTATTTTTAGATTCATGATATCATTCCCTTGCCTTATGCACAAATAAGATTGACGGATATAAAATTAGTATTATAATTATTACTATGAAAGTCACATTATCGCTAATTCTGAAAACAACTTAATTGATAACAGGACTCAATCAGAGCAATCAATTTCTTGCAATGTATCTCTCATATAATTATACATATATCCAAATACAATAACATCCTTCTTTATTTTTCAACATGTTTAAACTTATCTAATGCTACTAAAACTCCTCTGTCCATTTTAATGATTTTTGGACTGCGTTTATTGGCTTTCATTTAAGCCAAATATTTTTGTATAGAAATCATTTGAGGATTGGGCGTAAGTCAAAATATCTTTTAGAGCAAGTTTATTGGTGTGGTAAAATTATCTCCCCTCGAATTCCTGCTATTATTGAGTAATCCCTATTTCCCGTTATCGAATACAAAGATTTCCGATATACAGCGCCCAGGCTCGCCATGATCCTTAAAGTTTCGCAATGTTCAGGATCGGCAACATTGCTATCCGTGTGGGAAAAATGAATTAATCTATACTGGCCTCAATCAGTCCAGAAAAAAATAGGTAAAAATCCTGCATTTCTCTCCCCATTCTCTTCCTTTCTATCAGTCAGTTTTTCATTCTTTTCTCCAATTTTTTCGTTCTTATTTGGAGCCATAATTTTCCTTTTCATATTATTTTTTCTCCTTAATCTGGCATTTTGGTGGTTGAGGAAGCCAAGAAAATTAGTTGCTTTTTCGTGGATAGGATAGGATAGACGTGGCTTCCTCATTTAGCTAATACGTTTAATAATAATATAAATGATCCTACAATTATTTGAGTTTATTTTTGATTTTAAAGGTATTATAAATAGTATTTTAGTTTTTAATAGTTTTTTAAAGGTTATATTGATGAAAAAACATCTATATTACTTAATATTGTAACGGATTACGGTTCGAGAGTTCAGAATATAAAGATGATTAAATGAACAAATATCAAAGGTATTATCTAATTAGACTAATATTATCATCGTTTTAAGATTATGACCCTTACAGATCCCTCCCATATCGCCAGATGCGCCCAGCTCGCCATGATCCTTGAGGTCTCAGCCACCCCGAAGCCAGGCAACATCGACCGCGATCACAATTACATTGACACTCGCTTTGAACACTTCCTGGCAAGCGCTGTTGGGGTCTATCCCATACTTGAGAAGGCTGCTGCCTCAAAATCCGGAATTGGAGAGCTTATCCATAAATCAGTAACAGAAAGCAGTAAATGGCAAAGCGGCGGCAACACGCATTTCGGGGCATTTATTCTTCTTATCCCGCTTGTGATGGCAGGAAGCAGGTGTGAAAACACAACGTGCCTGAAAGAGCAGGCTCAAAAGATCGTGAGGGAAACGACTGTTAATGATGCAGTTGAATTTTATCTGGCCTTTTCAAAAGCAAAAGTGAAAGTCAAACCTGTTGATGACCTTGACCTTTCTGATACTGGTTCCATTGAAAAAATAAAAGCACAGGGATTGACTCTTTTTGATATGATGGAGATTTCCGGAAGCTATGATATGATCGCAGAGGAATGGGTAAATGGTTTTGAGAAAACATTCGAATGCGCCACAATGATAAAAGATAAAATCAGGAAAAATGGGATAAATGACGCTGTAGTTCTTACATTCATGGAGATTTTATCAAAAAACAAAGATACCTTCATTCAGACAAAATTTGATACAAAAAAAGCCGAAGAAGTTTCAATGCGAGCAGGGAATATTTTAAAGGGCGACATGAACAGAATTATGAATGGAATTTGCAAATTTGACGAAGAGCTATTGAATGAAGGTGTCAATCCAGGGTCAACTGCTGATATTATTATTGCAGGACTATTTGTTTCGCTTTTTGAGGGGATGAGATTTTGATAGACCTCGAAGAATTCGGGATACAGGAAGGGATTTCTGAGATTATTTTCACAAGCATGTCAATTGAAGGAATTCCAAATGCAGCGCCTATTGGTTTGCACATGAAGAACGGAAGACTTTTTGCCATGATATACAAATCAAAGACACTGGAGAACATAATTGAGAAACCCACCGCAGCAGCAAATATCGTTGATGACCCGGTTTTATTTGTGCAGTCTGCTCTTTCTGATATTGAACCCCAGAAATTCGAATTCGTCGAAGGAACCCCTGTCCTTAAAAGGGTTCTGGGGTGGATCATCTTTGATTGCAGGATCAAGAAAGGTGAAAATATTTCAGTAGTTGAACTCCTGGCAGTCAGATCAAAAATATTGCAGCGAAAGATCAAGCCCATAAATCGTGGTTTCAATGCTGTCATTGAAGCAACAGTCCATGCCACACGATATGTTGTGTTAAAAGAACAAAAATATCTTGATTACATCGATCAATACAATACTATTGTCCAGAAATGCGGTGGCCCGGGTGAAAAGGAAGCGATGAAGCTGCTTTATGATTTGATCAGGTTATAAGAGATTTTCAAAAGGTCAAAACAGCAGAATATCCAGGACTATTTAAGATTTATGTGTTTTTTAGCAGCAGCGGTTGTCTCTCTTCCCTGCGGCGTTCTTTTGATAAACCCGATCTTGATAAGATACGGCTCATAAACTTCTTCAATTGTTCTGACTTCTTCTCCTACTGATATTGCAATGGTCTTGGCCCCGACAGGTCCGCCTCCAAAATCTGTTGAAATTATACCAAGTATGCGCCTGTCAAGCTCATCAAGCCCGAGCCTGTCGATCCCAAGCATTGTGAGTGCTTTATCCGCAACATCCTGCGTAATGTTGCCTTCTGCTCTCACCAGGGCAAAATCCCATACGCGCCGAAGCAGCCTGTTTGCTATGCGCGGTGTTCCACGGCTTCGTTTTGCGATCTCAATGGAACCATCATTTGTTAGAGGGATCTTAAGGATGGAAGCGCTGCGGGAGACAACTTCTACGAGTTCATCCACGGAATACAGGTTAAGTCTTGATATAAAGCCGAACCTGTCCCGGAATGGCGAGCCAAGCAGCCCCGCTTTGGTCGTGGCGCCAATCAGGGTAAATCGATCAAGAGTCAATTTTATGGAGCGTGCGCTTGGGCCCTCACCAATCATTACATCTATCTCGTAATCCTCCATTGCAGGATAGAGGATCTCTTCAATAACTGAATTCAGGCGGTGTATCTCGTCAATAAAGAGCACATCACCTTTCTTGAGCGCAGTCAGGATCGCTGCAAGGTCGCCTGGTTTCTCAAGCACGGGACCGGAAGTGCTTTTGATATTAGAGCCCATTTCATGTGCGATTATATGGGCAAGAGTCGTTTTTCCAAGGCCGGGAGGGCCTGAAAACAGGATATGGTCAAGTGGTTCCCCCCGTTTCTTTGATGCTTCTATGAAGATTTTCAAAGACTCCTTGAGAGCATGCTGCCCTATGAAATCATCAAGCCTGCTGGGGCGGATGGTGAGTTCTTCTTTGTCCTCATTTTGTGAGATCGGGGTGATTATTCGCTCTTCCATATTGATTCATTCCTTCAATTTCAAAAGCGCAGCCTTGATTATCGCTTCCACCTTTTGTTCTCCCCCTGAAACCGCCTCTACCGCGCGTTCGGCCGACTGTCTTGGGAATCCAAGCGAAACAAGCGCAGACACAGCATCATAATTGGCATTGCTCGTGGCTGGAAGAGAAAATCCTTCCATTTTCTTTGTCATTTTATCCTTCAATTCCAGTATCAGGCGCTTGGCATTCTTGGGGCCCACCCCGGAGATGCGGGTCAGGACTTTTTCATCCTCATGGATAATTGCAGCCGCAAGCTCTTCAATTTTTATTTGTGAAAGGATGTTCATGGCGATCTGGGGCCCGACCCTTGTTACACTTATCAGGAGCTTGAACATCTCAAGATCGCTCTGGTTTAAAAAACCATAGAGTATATGGGCATCTTCCCTGACATGAAGGTAAGTATAAAGTTTTACTTTTCCTTTCATGCCTGTAAGTTCATTCAATATCGGTTTTGTCACATTTACCTGATAACCTATCCCTCCGACATCAATTACCACAAATCCTTCGCCGCTCTGGGCGATATCACCATAGACATGGGAAATCATATATTATCTCATTATATTTATATGACATAAAGCAATCGACAACCCATCAGCAGCATCATCCGGTTTTGGTATCTCATCAAGGTCAAGGAGCCTTTTTATCATCTCCTGCATCTGCTTCTTGTCAGCCTTTCCCGAACCTGTTATTGCCTGCTTCACCTGGTTTGGGGTGTATTCAAAGATCGGGATATTGTGCAGCTCTGCTGCAAGGAATATTACACCTCTTGCCTCGCTTACACTCAACCCATTAGTGACATTCTTACTGAAAAAAAGTTTTTCAACTGCGATAACTTCCGGGTTGTATTTTTCAAAAAGAGATGTTATTTCGTTAAATATCTCCAGAAGGCGCTGTGGTGTTTGTTTATCTGCGGATGTCCTGATACAACCGTAGCTTATAGGAGTAATGTTCCCGCTTTCTGTCCTTATCACTCCAAAGCCTACAGTTGCAAGCCCGGGGTCGATTCCGATAACATTCATGGTATTTTAGTAGCGCTTAACATTTATGTGCTTTTGCCATGCCATTTAATTATTAGTATTTTGATTGAACGAAAGCTTTATCCGAGAATAGTTTCAACCTTTATGATGAGAGCGGGATAGTGTGAATAAGAAATAATAAGAAACCCCATTCTCGAAAAGATACTTTAAATAAAGGTGGAAAAATCATGCCAAAAATAGTAGTCGTATATTTAAGTACATCAGGAAACACAAAAGCTATGGCAGATGCGATCGTTGAAGGCGCTGCATCAAGAAATATCGATGCCGTCGCGATGAACTTCCATGAAGCAAAAATAGAAGAAATAAAATCCGCTGAGGCGATCGCGATCGGCTCATCAACATTCTATTATAAGATGCTGCCTCCGATGGAAAAGTTCATAGACAGCTTATCCAGGGCTAATGCCAAAGGAAAAATCGGAGCAGCCTTCGGGTCTTACGGCTGGAGCGGCGAAGCTCCCGGAATGATCGCCGAAAAATTGCGTGAAATCGGTATGAAAGTCATCGATCCGGTGCTGCGGGTCCAGTATAAACCTGAGGAAAAGGATCTTGAAGAATGCAAGCGCCTGGGAAAAGACCTTGCTGAGAAGATAAAAAAAGCTAATAAATAGATTTTTCTGCCGCAGTGGCGGATTTTCTCTTTTTTCGTTCTACGATAAACATTAGTATCAAAAATTACCATATTGAGAACTAATGTGGACTATTATCCAGGAAAAATTTAAAAATCATCCAGCTCAAGAAAAAGTGATCAGATTGCTTCTGGAAAGAGGTTTCCAGATAAATGCCCAGGGCAGGGTAGTTTCAGGCGGTATCGAAATACCTCACACACAGATCGCAAATGAGATAGAAGTTGATAGAAGAGTGGTTGACTCAACATGTGAAACTATTTCAAAGGATGAGAAACTGATGCAGATATTCCGGAATGTCCGCACAATACCATTCTTAAGGGATGTGGCACCATTTTTGGGTCTTGGTGTAATAGTCATTGCGCCTGACAATGCTGCGCGCAAAGGTCTTCTGGGTGCAGTCGCAACAGCCGTGTCAGAGCACGGGGTAACTATCAGGCAGGCCGTATCTGATGACCCATATCTTACAGAAAATCCCCAGCTTACAATAATAACAGAAGGAAAACCAAGCGGTGAACTTCTGGATTCGCTTACCAGAATAGAAGGCGTAAAGAGCGTGACCGTATATTAGATGCTATTTGTGTTCACATGCATTCTCAATACCTTGGGCACTTTGCTGGTGCCAGGATCACAGAAACTCCATTCTTTTCAAGTTTTTCATTTAAGATTTTTCTGATATTTTTATCATCAGGATTCACAGTTACCGTGTCCTTGATATAATAACTCAAAAGCCCTGTCAGGTCCGGAACTTTTTGCCCTCCTGTCATCGCAGCCACTTCGTTCTGGAGAACAACCACAACGACTTCATGTTCATTATGTACCGCATTGATCAGTGCAGGGATACCTGAATGTGCAAGGCCAAAATCACCGATGATGGCAATGCCTTTCCTGTTAAAACCGCATGCTGTACTTATTGATGAGCCAAGTGAGAACGCAGCATCAATAAGTGAAAGAGGCGGTGAAGATGTCATTATGGAGCAACCAAGGTCACCTGCAACAGGTACATCCAGCTCTTTTATTGCAAAATAAAGAGGCATATACGGACAATCTTCGCACATAGGGCGAGGCCCTCTTTTTTCTAGAGTCTGGGGTACAATATCGCACTTTAGCGCATCATTATCAATATTTTCAAGGGCTTTTTTGATATCCTCAATTTTCGCGATGCCATACGGCATATGTCCTGTGAGCTTCCCAAATACTCTTTTTGAAAACTGCTTTTCAATTACCGGTTCAGTCTCTTCCACTATAAGTACTCTTGAATGCTCTTTTATGAAACGGTCGATAAGGTCAATGGGCAGGGGATTTATGATTGTGAGTGATAAGTGGGAAATATTATCGGATATTATGGAATCAACAAGAGATGAGGGAAAACCCGATGAAATTATTCCAATATCATTTTTTTTCTTATTTTTCTTATATGCGTTCAATTTTGAGGTTTCAGCGTATTTACACATCTGTGGATAGGATTCATTATGGAATCGCTCGTGTTTTCCGAGCATAGTAAGATGCCATATTTTTTTATCAATTATCTTTGGTTGGTATGGTTCTCTTTTACGTACAAAGTTGCCATTGCTTTTCAATAACCTGTCAGTAAGCCTGATTATCACAGGAGTTCTTGCTTTTTCAGATAATATGAAAGCTTCTTTCACACAATTATAAGCATTTTCCGTTGTTCCCGGGTCAAATACCGGTACTTCTGCTACAAGTCCGTAATAACGCGAATCCTGCTCATTCTGCGATTTTTCGATACCCGGGTCATCCCCTGCAAAAATCACAACACCTGCACCGATCGTATGTATTGCCGAGGTTACAAGTGGGTCTGAAAGTATATTCATGCCAACATGTTTTGTAATGACAGCGCAACGTTCCCCGCATATCGATGAGCCCAGTGCCATTTCAAGCGCAACTTTTTCATTAACAGACCATTCGTGCCTGATATCGCCGAGTGCTTCCATGAGGTCTGTTATCGGATAACCCGGAACGCCTGTGACTTTTTTCACATCGCTATCAATAATCCCGCTAACTATTGATTCAAGACCATTCATAAAAATACCGATTCATCATTTCTTGAAAACCAGGGAAGAGCCGCAAGCGCTCCTATGATGCCTTTTCCATCTATGCATATTTCAACACCATTATTTGCTGCTGTTTCAATTGTTAATTCTTTGGAGATCATTCTGCTTCTGCAAAGCCTGCTGTATTCCATAAGAGAAGAAGCGTCAAAATCAGATAATGCGACCAGACCTGTCTCAGATGAGACGCTGTATTTAAGAAGTCCTTCTGTTATTTTAGCGAGTAACTCTTCCCTGGCTCCCTGCGTGCATGCAAATTCAAGCACTGTCGCCACACAGTTCTGGGTTTTGTCCGGCACAGGATAAAGCTGGACAAGCGTATGTGAAATATATTTATGTTCCAGGGAATCAACGGCTGCCCCGATATTATGGGCAAGAGCCCATGTGGCTCCCACTTCTTTTGAATCAGTATTGTCCATTCCTACGAGGACTCGTTGCCTTCGCGGAACTACGATCGTACCGCTTGCGCGTTTTCCCCCTCCTGACTCTGAAATATTAGAGCGGATAACGCCCTTTGCGCATGCCCTGCATGTGGTCGCTCCAACGCCTCCGCCACCGAGGCCGCTATAGGTTATCTCTATTTCATCGTCATTCACGAGGACTGATTCAATACCTGCAGCAGCAGTTGATGATTGCAGCTCCAGGTTTGATCTTCCCACATGTACCAGGTAGCGCATCATGTCCCCGACAGAGCGGCTTTTTATGACAAGCGGGCTTTTAGAATAATGATACAGCGCCCATGCTGAGCCGCCATAACAGTTTGAATGTTCCATAATTTCCACAAATTCATTCCTGCGGTCGGCTACTGCGTAAATACCTTTATAAGGTATAGTATAAGGATCTTGTAGATTCATAAACACTGGTTTTAAGTATTTTATCTGATATATGAGTTATGGGTATAATTAAATGACATATAGAATCGTTTGTATCTTTTTACTGCTTTTGACAATAAATAGTGTTTATGCGCTTGAAGAAGGTGTTTCGGTCCCTCTTGTTGCTGATAAAAGCACAGGGGACGGGGAAGAAGGGCTCCTTCTGGGAGCCCAGGTAATAGTAACCAACGGCACAGGCCATGTATTCGTTGATACGAACCCTTACACCCAGGTGGATCTCCAGGGTTCGGCGAGAATCGCAGCGATGGTTGCATCTGATGTCCTGGGGATTGATGAAAAGGCATATGATTTCTATTATATTATAGATATAAGTTCACCTATCATTGGAGGGCCTTCGGCAGGCGGGGCGCTTACTGTAGCAACAATTGCTGCTATAAATAAATGGCCTCTGAAAAGTGATGTTGTAATGACAGGAATGATCAATCCTGATGAATCAATAGGACCTGTTGGCGGAATTCCCTTCAAGCTTGAGGCTGCGGCAGCAAAAAACGCTACGCTTTTCCTGATACCTGAAGGCCAGAGTACTGTAACCGTGAAAAAAACAAACACCAGTGGTTCTCTTATTATCAAAAATACTGAGGAAACGGTGGATGTAGCTGAACTCGGCAAGAAATTGAATGTCACTGTAAAAGAAGTAAGTACGATCCAGGATGTTGTCAGGGAATTTACAGGTTATGAGATAACAAAGCCAACATATAAAGGGACTATACTGACCACTCAATACATGGACCTTTTAAAACCTCTTGCCCGGAACCTGAAGAACGAATCGGGAGATATGTATAAAGAAATGGAATCAACATTACCCAAAACCCAGTTCCTTGTGACTGCAAAGGATATTCTGGACAGGGCAGATAAGATGTATGATGATAATAAATACTATGCTGCAACTTCCTTATATTTCAATTCGATGTATACGATGCGATTTGCACAATGGAATGATGGATACGATAAAGCGTCGGATAAGGAACAATATCTTAATGAAATTATAAATAGAGTTGAAAATCAGATTAATTTCTCCGAGAATGATCTTCGCAATTACACATTATACGGAATAAGCGATGCGGAAGCAGTAGGTGCTGCTGAATCAAGGATTACTACTGCCAGGATGAAACTTGATGAGGCGAAAAAACTCACTGATAAGCAGGAGAAGATCACTTCACTTGCATTTGCTCATGAGAGAGCGCGTACAGCTCAGTGGTGGCTGACGCTTGCAACGCCTGATGGAAAAATTGTGCCTGAAAAAGTCTTGAAAGACCGCGCAGGATGGTACCTGAGCCAGGCCCAATCCATCAATACTTATATGTTCACATTGGTCTCAGAAACCGGATCTCATCCTGAGATAACAGGCGGCGCAGGCGAGGACTTAGACCATGCGCAAAATGAAATGGAGAGC
>CABMCA010000069.1 GCA_902384525.1 uncultured archaeon | reverse complement strand
TGGTGTACAATTTTAAGGAACACTTTTGTTTTTGCATAATTTCATTGTCTTAAAACATATTAATGCAGACCGTGTATTAAAATTATGCTGAATGCCATCGGCTTAAGTTAATCGCGTAAGTCCTAATTTTGTTGCTGTAAAACATTGAAACCGACATTCTTTAATTCGATTACAAAAGCTTTTTCATAAACGTTTTCCAAAAATCCATATCCTAATAGGTTATAGACTTTGTAAAAAGAATTAATGATTTTATCTGTTATTTCTGAATATAGCATTGATTATCTCCTTTTTGAACACGGAAATTTAATCCGCGTGCATCCGCGTCATCCGCGAAATCTGTGTTCTATTTCATTTGCCCTTGTTTATAGTCTGAGACAGGGTGGAGTGAAAGTAATAATCTCGAATAAATTCATCTCTGCTATAACCTATTCTACCTTGAATTCTATTTTTTCGGTTTCTTTTCTGTATCCAGAATACCTTCTATAATAGCAGGTACCTCGTAAAGTTCTTTGACATCTTCAACTCCAAGTCTGGGATTAATTCCTTTTTCAACAAGGATGCCTTTCATTCTGGTTATTGAGACCCCCGCAATTGCGGCTGCTTTGGCAAGTGATACTTTTCCCTGCCTGTATAGTCCCACCGCAATCTCTTTCTCATCATATTCCCGGAGCATATGGCGCAAAGCATCACGAACAGCTTCAGCCATATTCCCATATAATCCTGCGTCTATCAACTGCTTTATTTTTATCTCGAACTCGCCCTTTATTTCTACAGTAGTTGGCATTTGATCACTTGAATATTTATTGATTTTTCGGATAGGCACTAAGGGTTTACGTAAAAATAACTTATCTAATTTTATGTTACTCATCCAAATGTTTGGAATATGAGTAAATGGAACCGCAGATAAACGCAGATGAACGCAGATTTATTACTACGCTTTCTGAAAATCATACTGATATCTCGGTTATAAAATAGATTATTACAGGCAAAATATAAATTTCTGCGCGCCCAAAATCACAATGCATATCTGTGTTAATCTGCGTTCATCTGTGGTTACTTTGCCAGATGCATCGAATGTATCAAAAATCAGCGCGCTCGAAAGAATATTGATTTGTGTTATTCTGACTGATCTGCATTGACATTATCTCTAAATGCAGATCAATTGCTAAGCTTTCTGAAAATCTATTGATGTAATCCCTAAATAATAAGTGAGAAAAAGATGATCAAGCTAACCGAGTCAGGATTAATTACCTCATCGGCTGCTAAATTTTAGAGCTATTTTGCTAAAACGATTTCTATGGTAGAAACGTTGGAATCTCCCCGGTCAGTTGTAATTTTTTCTGTCCCGATCTTTATCTCTTTTATTTTTGTTTCAGGCATAAACCTGTTCCTTGAAACTTCTACTGCATCAACTGCCCTTGATATTGCTTTCCCTCTTGCTTTTACAAAAATTTCCGCAGCGCCATTATTGAATTGTGTAACTATGGCAAGAACATAGTTCATCACTGGTTTGTTCCCGATAAATACTACATTATCCTCTGTCATTGTGTTGTCTCCCTGATTTTTTTAAGATATAAATACAATACACCTACATATATTTACCGAAATTTTTTTTAGGAGGAATATAATACATGGATGCTAATTATCGCATTACTGCGGTTCAATTTTCGATCATCGTGAATTAATTATAACCGTCTCCTTTATATCTAAAAAGATACCACTAGGAAAATAATGATCAAGCTCTCGGAACTTTATTCGGGTAAGGCAAAGACCGTTTTTAAAACTGATGATCCTGAAAAGCTGATAATGGAGTTCAGGAACAGCCTTACGGCGTTTGATGGTAAGAAGAAAAGCGAAGCGCCAAAGAAAGGATATTACAATGCGCAGATCGCAGCGAAGCTCTTAACACTCCTTGAAGACAAAGGTATCAAAACCCATTTTGACAGTATGATATCAGATACCGAGATGGTTGTGGATGCTGTCGACATTATAAAAATCGAAGTCATTGTTAGAAATATCGCGGCAGGTTCTCTTGTCAGGAAATACCCATTTGAGACTGGCCAGAAACTTGATCCTCCGGTTTTGGTTTTCGATTACAAGAGCGATGCGCACGGCGATCCTATGATCAATGATGATATCGCACTTGCGCTTGGACTTGCAACAGGGCCGGAACTTTCGGAAATTCGAAAAATTGCACTTTCGATCAATTCTATCCTTGTTGATTACCTGGATAAGAGGAATCTCCTGCTCCCGGACTTTAAGCTTGAATTCGGAAGATATAAGGGTAAAATCATACTTGCAGATGAGATATCCTGCGATACATGCAGGTTCTGGGATAAGACAACAGGAGAATCGCTTGATAAGGATGTATTCAGGTTCGATAAAGGCGACCTTGTGGCTGCATACCGGGAAGTTGCAAGAAGAATAGTACCTGAAATATTCAAGATATGAAAATCGCATGGTGTATTACTGGCGCCGGGCATTTTTTACGTGACAGCTTTGACGTTTTTAAAGAATTAAAAGAAAAAAACAATGATCTTAAGGTCACATCGTTTGTATCGCGTGCCGCAGAAGAAGTAATTAAAATGTATGGATTGCAAAAAGATCTAATCAATATTTCAAACGGCAACTACCTTGAAGAATGCTTTTGTGAGCGGGAACAGGGTGCAAGCTTTCCGAAAGCTGGACGATTGCTGTTGAAAAAATATGATGCTCTTGTCGTCACTCCTGCAACTTCCAATACGATCGCTAAACTTGCGTATGGAATAGCAGATACTCTTGTTACAAATGCTGTCGCCCAGGCTGTAAAGGGAAACGTTCCGGTTTATATTGTTCCCGTTGATATCGAAGGACATATAGAATCAAAAATGCCCTTCTTCATAGACCGTGAGATCTGTCAGAAGTGCGGGATTTGCCCACCGGTGAGAGAATGCCCGAATAAGGCAATTACCGATCAGATCGATCTATTAAAATGCAATGGATGCGGATTTTGCGTAAAATTATGCAGTTATGGGGCGATAACGGGTGGATTAACAAAACTTAAAGTCCGTGATGTTGATTCAAAGAACGTGAAAATTTTAAGTAAACTTGAAGGGATAACAATCCTCAAACATCCCCGAAAAGTCCATGATTTCATAAGCAATGCAAAAATTGAAGTACTAACCGATAAATGAAGGGTTATAAAAGAAAATAGAGGCAAATATCTTGTTCCCCACTAAAAAAGTTCAGACATTAATAGGTACGATTATACAGGTTGAGATGAAAGGAGACAAACATACTCTTGAAGGAAAGCTTGAAAGTGCTGATGAATATTTAAATCTGCACCTCAATGACACATATGAAATCGTAGAGGGTGTAAAATCACGTTCCCTTGGTTCTGTAATCTTAAGAGGAAATAATATTATCATGCTAAGTCCGGTAGAGTAGGGGAATAGAATGGAGATTGAAGAAAAAATCCTGAAGCTGATACAATCAAAGAAAAGCGGCATTCTCCAGAACGAACTCTGGAAAACGGCTAAAATAGATAGCAGTAAATGTTCGAGGATCGTCACGAAGCTCGAAAAAGACGGATTGATCACAAGAGAACAGGATTCTTCAAAAGGAACCAAGACCTACCTGATCAAACCTATTGTAAAAAAGGAAAAAAAAGCAAAGAATTTCAATTTATTAATGACAAGAGACCTGTTCTCACCATGCACAGGTTGCTCTCTGGAATGTGTTCCTGAAAATTGCGTACGCCTTTCCGAATGGATTTATTGTTTAGAGGTTGAATAGGTTAATTATACATTACTTATACATCTGAATTTATTTAATTCCTCATCTATTGATTTTTTCGCAATAGCTGGGATTTTGCTTTTTGACATTTGTTCCGGGTGTGTCGATTGAATATATGTCTTATATTCCTTGTTTTCTAAAATCTGGTCTGCAACACTGATCTTTTGTGCAATGTCATTACTGCCAATTTTCCAGATATGAGCAGATTCTGATTGTATACCTGTGTTTTTTCCAAGAACTTCTTCATCATATATTTCAAATAATAATTCATCTATATTACCAAGATATTGTGCTCTCTCATTGAATATTTCATCCGGGATGTTTTCACTAACTGCCATTTAACTCACCTAAAAATTATTGTTTTTGGGCGTTCATATAGTTTTCCCTCTTCAGTTGATTTATAAATTTTTGAATATATATAAATAAAATTCAGTGATATTTTATAACTACGCTAACACCAATCGATTTACACACAATTCTACATTATTAATATAAGAAAAAAACCTTATATATCATAATAATGAATATTGCATAATATCGAAATGGGGGCTAATATAGATTAATTGTATATTTTGCCTATTTTTATTGCCATCGATACAAAATAAATTAAATGGAGTGAAATAAATATGTTTAAGGAAAATGAGGAGAGATTAACAAAAGAAATTAAGGAAAGTGGGGAGAGATTAACAGAAGGGATACATGAAGCAAAGAGTGTTATCAATTTGTGGGTTGATAATTCAAACGAATTTTTAAAGTTATGGAGTGATTCAAACCTTAAACTCTATCAACCGTTGATAGAGTTCGTTGGAGATAAGTCTTTGAAAATGGCAGATGTATCTATGAGCGCTTCACCAATAAAATATAAAGAATTTTATGAAGATTGGATTAAGACATACAATAATACATATGGTAAGATCTTTCCGGCTGCGATTACCTCGCCCAGGGAAGAACTCGAAGGTTTTGTTAAATGTGCCGATGAGTCAAATAAAGTTTATATGTCATGGATCGAAGAATTAAGGGAAAATTCAAAGAAGACAGCACAAGTCCTGAATAATGGAAGTGATCCGGCAAAATATAAGGAGGTTTATGATAGCTGGATACAGACTTATGAAAAAATCATCGATGATATCAACGAACACCCGGCAATCAAATATCAGAGAGATGTTTTCGGACGTTATACAGGTATACCTGATTTCTATTCAGAGTCAATGGCGAAGATGGCAAAACAAATTAAAGAAGTATATTCTAAATTATATACTCCATCAGATGATTCCATCAAAAAATTTTCAGATGAGCTGGCAAAATTATCTAAAGGTGAGTTGAGCCCTGAAACATATAAAGAATTTTATGATTTATGGATAAATGCCTATACGGAAACCTCTTCAAAGATGTTTGACCCAAAGACAATGAAACCTTCAAAAGAACTGCTGGATACTCTTAAAGAGAGCACTGATATCAGTATAAACCTGCTTAAATCCTGGACAGAAGCACTTGAAAAGATGTCTGAAAAAATGAAAGACCAGTCAAAATTGACCAGTGATCCTGAAACTTTTAAAGAGTTCTATAATCTCTGGATAAAGATGTATGAACAAACTTCTAAAGATATCTTTGAGGGAGTTCCTGTTATGGGTCCATTAAAAGAGATGATGGAACCTGTAAAGAGCGCATATCAGATTTATTCGAACACATCGATCAAGATGTCGAAAATGTGGATGGATTCGTTCAGCCATGCGGCAAGCACTCCAAAGGTATGAATATGGAAGAAACCAACCTTGAATCCACACATGAATTTTTTGATATGTGGGTAAAAACTTATGAAGCAACCCTTGGCAAGGTATCCGAAATTCCAGCGATAGGGCCGTTACGAGAGAAATCCGAAAAAATATCTAGAGGTTTTCCTCTTTTCTTTAGCCTTTATTCAACATGGATGGATACGGTAGTCGACTTCCAGAATATTTCCATGGAAGCACTGAAGCGAATGAATGCAAAAACAGTAACTTTAGAAGACAAGACAGGTACGGAAAGTTACAAGGAACTTTATAATATCTGGATGGAATCATATAGTGAAACATTCAAAGAATTCATGAAATCAGGCCATTTCTCTTCAGATATGGGAAGATTCACATCAAATTTCCTGGATGTTCAAAAATACAACAGGGAAATGCTTGAGGAGAATTATCTAAAACCATCCAACCTTCCAACAAAGTCCGATATAGATGAGTTAAATAAGGAATTATATTCCCTGAAAAAGCAGGTAAAGGAATTATCCGGCAGGATCAACGAGTTATCTGGGAATAAATAATAATTCAATTTTCAAGGAGTCGGGATTATGTATGAACTTAGTTCAATAGAAAAGGAATACAATAAATTAATGAGTGGATTTCAAATATTTTTGAAAATGCCAGAAGTATCTGTTGGCACAACACCTCATGAAATAATCTATACTGAAGATAAAATGAAGCTTCTCCATTTTTTACCCACAGTGGAGAAAACTCATCCCGTACCGATATTGATGGTATATGCGCTTGTGAACCGTTATTACATCCTTGACCTGCAGCCGGATAAAAGTGTGGTCAGGAAGCTATTAGATGATGGTTTTGATGTATATATTATCGATTGGGGATACCCTTCAGGAGTGGATAGATATCTTACATTAAATGACTATGTCAACGGATACTTAAATAATGCTGTGGATCTAGTAAGAAAGCGTTCAGGATTGGATAAGATCACACTTATGGGTATCTGCCAGGGTGGAACTTTTTCTGTTATGTATTCAGCGTTACATCCTGAGAAAGTCAAGAATCTCATAACACTTGTAGCGCCTGTTAATTTCGATACCCAAAAAGGACTTCTTCATATCTGGGCAAAGAATCTCGATGCTGATAAGGTTGTTGATTACTACGGAATAGTACCAGGAGATTTCCTGAATTCAGGATTCTTATTGACAGATCCATTCAGGCTCATGATCGACAAATATGTGGGAATGTTCGACAGGATAGAATGTGAACCTGGTGATGAGACCTGCCTGATCCGAAACGAAGAAATAGTGAAGAATTTTTTGAGAATGGAAAAATGGATTTTCGACAGCCCTGACCAGGCTGGCGAGGCTTTCCGGCAGTTCATGAAAGATTGTTACCAGAAAAACCTGCTAATACAGAATAAGCTGGAACTTAATGGAAAAAAGATCAATCTCAAAAAAATAACCATGCCTCTTCTAAATATAATGGCGGAATTCGATCATCTTGTACCAAACGAAGCAAGTATACCACTCAATGATGCAGTATCAAGCAAAGAAAAAGAAACGGTGGTTTTTCCTACAGGGCATATAGGTATATTTGTGGGATCAAAATCACAGAGAGAAGTCTGCCCCAGGATTTCAAAATGGTTAACTCCAAGATCAGGTCTTGATGAAGAAACTCCTGATACTAAAATTAAGACATCCAAACGAAAATCAAAGAAGGAGTTGCATGAGAGTTAAAGATAAAGTAGTGATTATCACCGGGAGTGGAAGCGGTATTGGGAAAGAGACCGGGATTTTGTTTGCAAAAGAAGGCGCTAAAGTCGTAATTGCCGATGTAAATGAAAAATCAGGGGCAGAGACAGTTGAATCAATAAAAAATGCAGGAGGTGAGGCATTTTTTGCAAGACTCGATGTTTCCAACAGGGAACAAGCAAAGCAGGTCGTGAAAGAAACAATAGCAAAATATGGCAGATTAGATGTTCTAATAAATAATGCGGGGATCATCCAGGATGCTCTTGTAGTGAAAATGACGGAAGAACAGTGGGATAAAGTTATAAATATCAACCTGAAAGGACCTTTTAATTGTATCCAGGCAGTTGTTGGACAAATGATTTCCCAGGGAAGTGGAGTGATATTAAATATTTCATCAATAGTTGCCCTGTACGGTAATGTGGGGCAGACGAATTATGCTGCAACCAAAGCCGGTTTAGTGGGTATGACAAAGACACTTGCCAAGGAACTGGGAAAAAAAGGCATACGGGTAAATGCAGTTGCGCCGGGATTCATATATACTCCGATGACAGCAACCGTGCCTGAAAAGATCCTTGAAATGATGAAGGAAAAGACGCCTTTAAAGAGGCTAGGCACTCCTGCGGATGTTGCCAGTACATTATTGTTCCTGGCTTCGGATGAAGCAAGTTTCATTAACGGCGCTGTGATAAGCGTAGATGGCGGGTTGCTATTATAATCCAATAAAGAGAGGAAAACAATGAATAATGTCGTTATAGTATCTGCTGTACGTACAGCAATAGGAAAGTTCGGGGGGAGCCTGAAAGATACAAGCCCGGTGCAGCTTGGTTCAGTTGTACTGAAGGAAGCCATGAAAAGATCGGGAACATCAGGAAGTGAAGTGAATGAAGTCATAATGGGAAATGTACTCTCTGCAGGCCATGGACAAAATGTGGCACGGCAGGCAGCAATAGCAGCAGGCATCCCTAATGAGGTTCCATCATTCGGTGTAAATAAGGTATGCGGTTCAGGTTTAAAATCGATCATCCTGGGAACCCAGGCAATCATGCTCGGGGACGCCGATGTCATCCTGGCAGGAGGGACAGAATCAATGTCCACAGCCCCATATGCATCAAGGAAAACTCGCTGGGGGGCCAAGATGGGAAATGATGAGCTTGTAGATCTTATGATCCATGACGGATTATGGGATATTTTCAATAACTATCATATGGGTGTCACAGCTGAGAATGTGGCAACAAAATTCGGTATATCCAGGGATGAGCAGGATGAGCTCTCGGCAAAAAGCCAGAATAAAGCGCAAGCTGCTATTAAAAGTGGGAAATTCAAGGATGAGATCGTTCCTGTTCCTGTCCCGCAGTCGAAAGGTGAGCCTGTTCTATTTGATACAGATGAATTTCCCAGGTTCGGGACAACAAAAGAGGTTCTTGCAAAGCTCAAACCCGCCTTTAAAACGGATGGGACTGTGACCGCTGGTAATGCATCAGGCATTAACGACGGGGCAGCAGCAGTGCTTCTTATGTCAGAAGAAAAAGCAAAGGAAAAAGGTCTGAAAATACTGGCTACTATCAAAGGTTATGGTACTGCAGGCGTACCTCCTGATATCATGGGAACAGGCCCAATCAATGCAAGCAAAAAAGCTTTGCAGCGGGCGAATATTTCTGTTAGCCAGCTTGATCTTATAGAAGCGAACGAAGCATTTGCAGCGCAAAGCATTGCAGTGAACAGGGAGATGGGCTGGAATAGTGACAAAGTCAATGTGAATGGCGGCGCCATAGCGCTCGGACATCCTATAGGAGCAAGCGGGGCAAGAATACTTGTCACACTTCTGCATTAATTAAGACGAAGAAATGGTACAAATGGTCTTGCAACGCTATGTATCGGCGGGGGGATGGGCGCTGCAATTGTAGTCAAAAGGTGATTTTATGAAAGGAGATAGAAAAAGAAAACTGGAAAATAAAGTAGCTCTTGTAACAGGGAGTTCAAGGGGGATCGGTCGTGCAATAGCAATAAAGCTCGCTGAGGAAGGGGCTGATATTGTTATTAACTACCAGAATGCAAAAGATCATGCCCAGATGGTTTCAAAATTGATAGACCGCATGGGAATGGCAGATTCCCTGAAAGAAATTACTGAAAAGATCGGGAAAATGGAATGTAAGGAACATGCAAAGGAAATATCTGATATGATAGAATCAAAAGGATGTCATTCCTGCATGTGCCAGGCGAATGTGAGTGACCCCGAACAGGTAAACAAGATGCGTGACGAGGTTATTGAGAAATTTGGGAAGGTAGATATCCTTGTCAATAATGCAGGGATCGTGAGGGATAAATCCTTCGTTAAAATGACATCTGATATGTGGAATGATGTCTTATCAGTGAATCTTGACGGTACTTTTTACTGTACCAAGGCATTCATAGACGGAATGCTAGAGAGAAAGTATGGCAGGATATTGAATATTTCATCTGTCATAGGCAGGATGGGTAACTTCGGGCAGACAAATTACGCTGCATCCAAAGCCGGGATGATAGGTCTGACAAAAGCGCTTGCCAAGGAATTTGCAGGAAAAGGTGTTACTGTGAACGCAATAGCGCCAGGGTTCATTGAAACGGATATGGTGAAGGGCATATCTCCCGAGGCAATGGAAAAGGTCGTAGCTAAGATCCCGCTGGGAAGACTTGGGAAAGCATCCGAAATCGCAGGGACTGTTGCATTCCTGGCATCGCAGGAAGGGGATTACATAACAGGGCAGGTTATTGATGTCAATGGAGGTCTTTATATCTGAAAAAAGATTCATAATTTCATAGTTATTTCAATATCCTTTAAGTCAAACAGCGTTAAATCAGGCTCTTTTATTTTTTCCTTAAATGATTTCGCAAAAATAGCATAGCGCTCTTTTCTATTATTTTTGTGCCATTCTACATACTGTACTTTTCCCTTAAGCTGTGCCAAAATCTTTTTCGCATCAACCCTGTCCTGCCATTTGCACTCTCCAAATAGTATTTCTTTTGTTTGCTCATTAATTGAGACGATATCTATTTCCGCTACTTTTCGCTCGCCTGTGTTGACGTCTCTGTAAGCGCCCCACCATCGCCCGGTTTTATCAAAACCGAGTTTTTGATTTTCCAGGAATTCCTGGCAAACTGCTTCAAATCTGTACCCAATATATGAATTCGTATTATCCTTTATTTTATTAATAAGCGCTTTTTCACGCCACTTATAGCTGGATATGTTCTTGTAAAAAAACCTGAACCAGAAATTAAGAAGTGGATGATTGATAACAAAAACACCCTTTCCGCCTGTGATTGGCTTCTCAACAGATACAAACTCAAAAAGGTTTATAAGTTCGTTCATCTGCCGTGTCAGTGCGGTTTCTTTCTTTCTAAGAAACGATGCAACTTCGCTTATCATTGTATTTCCCGATGCTATGGCTGCAAGAATATCGTAATATATTCCGGATCTTTTGCCAAACTCAAGTGAAAGTATCTGGGTTGCTTCGTCCTCAAGAACTGCATTTTCATCAAAAAATAATCTGTCCATTATTTTCTCAAAGCCAGCACAACCGAGCTGCTCATCCTCTAAGGTAACATAATATTTTGGAAACCCGCCGAAAATCGCATAAAGCCTCACTGCATCTTCAATGTTGTTTATTCGAAGCGTATTGCATATCTCCAGAGTATCGCGAAACTTAAGCGGCTTTAAAGGCATCTTTCTTTTGAGACGCCCATACAGGGGCTGTTTTGAGTCAGAAAAGAGCTTTTTCATTAAACCGACCGTAGAGCCAGAAAAAATAATGAAGAGCCCTTGTTTGTTTTCGTTTAAATCGATATATTTCTGAAGTATGCCGTAAACCGATTTGTCAACAGCCACAAAATTCTGGAATTCATCAAAAGCAACAATGCCTTCTAATCGTTCGAACAATATCCTGAAAAATGCATCCCAGTCAGTTAATATTTCAAGCTCGGTAAGGATTTTTCTTGTTTTTAGAACATCAGCATATTCTTGCAGGAGACTTGTGCTTTCCTTGTCTTTGTTTACAAAAAAGTACAGGTCATCATTAGATAATAATTCCAGAATGAGCCTTGTTTTTCCCACTCTTCGAAGGCCAGTAATGGAAACAGTAAAAAGCTTGCTTTGGGATAATTCAACGGCTTCCTTCAGGTATCTGACTTCCTCAGTTCGGTCGATAAATCTCATTCTATTCACCTACTGAATTATTCAGTAAGTGAATATATAGCTTTGTGTATAAAGCCAAGGCATTCGGGACTACACACTCTCTCATGATTCTGTCTCTTCGGAATGGGTAAACCGAGAAGTAAAAGCATTTATGATGAATTATAGGCATAAATTAAAACAGTCTTTTTTCTTGTTAAGATTTTTTACCTATTAAATTTTCAAGTGCAAATCCTCTGCTGTACCAAGCATCGGCATTTTCAGGTTGAAGTTCAATTACTTTATCGAAGCATGTAATTGCTTCCTCATATCTTCCTAACTTTTGTAAGGCAAGACCTTTACTACCCCATACTTCGGGAATATTTGCGTCAATTTCGATTACTTTATCGACGTATGTAATTGCTTCTTCATATCTTAATAACTTTTGAAGGGCAAGACCTTTAGTGCACAATACTATTGGAATATTTGAGTCAAATTCAATTACTTTATCGTAGCATCGTATTGCTTCTTCATATCGTCCCAAAAATAGTAGTAGATCTCCTTTAATGCTCCTCGCTGTGACTAATTTTGGATTAATTTCGATTATTTTATCATAGCATTTTATTGCTTCCTCATATCTTTCTAACTTTTGTATGGCAAGACCTTTATGACCCCATACTTCGGGAATATTTGCGTCAAATTCAATTACTTTATTGTAGCATTTTATTGCTTCTTCATATTGCCCCTTTATATGAAAGACAAGTCCCTTGGAGTACCAAGCATCAAAATGTTTTGGATTAATTTCAATACTCTTATCGAAGCATGTAATTGCTTCTTCATATCTTAATAAGTTTTGAAAGGCAAGACCTTTAGTGCACCATACTATTGGAATATTTGCATCAATTTCGAGTGCTTCATTGTAGCATTTTATTGCTTCTTCATATCGTCCCAAAAATAGTAGTACATCTCCCTTATTACCTAATGCTCTGACGAATTCTGGATTAATTTCAATACTCTTATCGAAGCATGTAATTGCTTCTTCATATCTGTCTAAATTTCGAAGGGCAACACATTTGATACACCATTCTTCTGGAATATTTGGGTCAAGTTCAATTACTTTATCGTAGCATTTTATTGCTTCTTCATAAAGTCCCAAAAAAATAAGTACATCTCCCTTAATAATCCTTGCATTTTGAATATTTGCATAAAATATAATA